>NZ_JAVJAN010000020.1:0-67933 GCF_031344075.1 Clostridium aquiflavi | reverse complement strand
TTTCTGTTCAATTTTCAAAGACCAAATTTTCATCGTTGACTTTCTTGTCAACTTTTGTTTTATTGTGTCACCCTTAAGCGACTTCATCAGTATAACATTTTGTTACTTTTCTGTCAACATTTTTCTTTTAAAAAACTTTCTTTATTTTTACTCTCAAGTTCTGCTTAAAGAGAAATTAAATCATTTTTTTTAAATTTGTTAACTTGTCTCAAGGACGTGTTTTATCTTACCATATATTTTTTAGCTATTTAGACTTATTTCTCGTATTTTCAGGGTTTAAATCCCTAATTATTCATTATTCTGCTATTTTTTTTATTTTTCTACTATTGATACACGTGGTTTAGTATTCCCCGTTCTATTACATTATTATCCTTTACTTCATATAGTTTCATCTATATTATTTATTATCAACCTATATTTTAACAATATATACTATATAAATAGACACTAAAATTATAATTGTAAACGTAATTAAAGTTTATTGACATCCTTAATATAAGATTATATAATTATCTAGACGTGTTACTGTTAAATCAGGCATAAGTTTTCTTAGATAGAGAAATCTTATGCCTTTTTTTATTAAACATTAATAGTAATATGCTTATATTTTTTAATATGTAGGTAAAAATACAATATACAAGTACATAATGTAGAGAAAGGATGTGAATTATCCTGGTTAGTCAGGATATAATTTATGTTTGGATTATTTAAAAAGAATAAAAAAGAAGATAGCAATTTAAAATTAGTAGCACCTATTACAGGTAAATCAATTCCTTTATCAGAAGTTCCAGATCCAGTTTTTGCTCAAAAAATGGCTGGAGACGGTTTAGCAATAGAACCTTCTGACAATGTAGCTGTTGCTCCTGCAGATGGTGAATTAACTTTAGTATTTAATACTAAGCATGCATTTGCAATGACATTAGCAAATGGTATAGAACTTTTAGTTCATATTGGTATCGAAACTGTATCTTTAAATGGAGAAGGATTTGAACAATTAGTAGAACAAGGAACTAAAGTTAAAGCTGGAACTCCTATAATAAAATTTGATAGAGAATTTATCAAATCAAAAGGACTTCCATTAACAACTCCTGTTTTAATAACTAATGTTGATACATTAAAATCAATAAAAGCTACTGAAAATGTAGATACTGTAGCTGGTGAAACTTCAATAATAGAATATACTCTATAATTTTTTTAAAAGATTCACAAAATTTAAATGCCCTAGTAGATAACTTAATATTTATCTACTAGGGCAAAATTTTTATAAACTAATTGTATAAACTAATTACTAACTAATACCTAATATATCATTAATAGCGTTTTTATATCCGTCAGCTTTAGCTCCAAATATAGCTTGGATTCCATTACCCACTTCCATAACACCTGCTGCACCTAAAGTTTTTAATTCAGCTTTATCAACTTTAGCTTTATCTTTAACTTCAACTCTAAGTCTTGTTATACAAGCATCAACACTTACAATGTTTTCTTCTCCACCTAATGCTGCTAATACAGCTGGTGCTTTTTCAACTATTTCACTCTTAGCACTTCCATTTTTGCCTTGGAAATCAGCTTTAGTGTATAATTTAGTTTCTTCTTCATTTTCATCTCTACCAGGAGTTTTTAAGTTAAACTTCTTGATCATGAATAAGAATAAGAAATAGTAAACTACTGCATAAATTGCTCCTATTAATAGAACCATAAACCATTTAGTTGGAACTCCTGCTCCTGCTGGAAGTAATCCAAATAAACTAAAGTCAATTAATCCACCTGAGAATGTCATTCCTATAAATACATTGAATATATCCATTAACATGAATGATAAACCTGCTAATATACAGTGTACTCCGTATAATACTGGAGCAACGAATATGAATGTAAATTCTAATGGTTCAGTAATACCTGTTAATAATGAAGTAATAGCTGCTGCTAATAATAATGATCCAACCGTTTTTCTCTTGCTTGGAGCTGCTGCTCTATACATAGCAAAAGCCGCTGCTGGTAATCCAAACATCATGAATGGGAATTTACCTGCCATGAATCTTGTAGTTCCACCAACTATTGTTGACATAGTGTCAGCTGATGCACCTACTAAATCAGTCATGCTTGATAATTGAGCAAAGTATGCTGTGTTAGCACCTGCTACTGTTTGCCAAGTTCCATTAACTAATATTTGACCATCAACAAATGATCCAAACCAGAATGGAGTATAGAATACATGATGTAATCCAAATGGAATTAATGCTCTTTCAATAACTCCATAGAAGAATGTTCCTATAAATCCTGCATTTCTAACTGCATTAGCTATAACTCCAATACCATCTTGAACTATTGGCCATAAGAATGCTAATATAGCTCCTACAACTGCCATAGTAACTGCTGTTATTATTGGAACAAATCTTGATCCTGAGAAAAATCCTAATATTTGTGGTAATTGGATTTCATGGAATCTATTATGTAATATTGCTGTAATAATACCTGTGATAATACCACCAAACACTGACATGTTTAATGTAAATATACCTAAGTTAGTTGTAACATATGTTGCGTATTTACCAATGCTATCTGGAGTAAGGACTCCTAATTGAGTAACTCCTAAAGCAAGTAATGTTGAAATAACTTGATTCATTACTATAAATCCAAATACTGATGCTAATGCTGCTGTACCTTTGTCTTTTTTAGCAAGACCTACTGCAACACCAACTGCAAATAGTATTGGCAAGTTTCCAAAAATAATATCACCTATATTTTTCATTACTGTTAATATAGCAGTAACTGCTGGAATACTAACAAATGCTATAAGTGGCTCATAAACTGCTGGTGGGTTATTTAATCCTGCAATTCCAAGTAAAGCTCCACCAACTCCTAATAATATACCTGCGATTGGTAAAGCTGCGATTGGTAGCATTATAGCTTTACCTATTCTTTGTAAATATTGAAGCATAATAATTCCTCCTAAACTAATTAAATAAAATAAAATTAAATGTTATGTAAGTATATATTGCTATTTTTAGCTGACCAGCTAAAAATTATGCAAATAAAAAAGACTTAAATATAAGCCCAGAAAAATTTATTCAATCAAAAACAGTATTGTAATAAATTTTTCTTTACTTATATTAAGTCTTGCCTGCTTTACCAGTTACACCTTAATTATATAAACATAATATCATATTATTTCCCATTTGTAAAGGTTTAATTATTTTTAGATACTTTGAATCTTTCAACATGAATAGTTAAAAATGCAACTTCATCCTTTGTAACCTTCACTTTAAGTTCATCTTCAATAATCTTAGCAATTCCTTCTGATATTGAATATGATTTCTTATATGTCTTCTTTATAATTCTAGATAAATCATTATGAACACATGTATTATCCATTATTCTTTGAAGTGCAAATTTAATATGCGTACAAAATCTTGCATAATCTAAAGATTTTTTGTTTATTTTTATTCCTAATCTATCTTCAACATATTCAGCTATAGTGCTACTTAAATAAGTATTTTTTATTGTATTAGAAAGTTTACCATTATTTAATGAAGAATGTATATGAAGCGCTATAAATGCAACTTCTCCATCAGGTATCATTACATTTGAATAGCTCCCAACTCTTTCTGCCACTATTTTAGCTAATCTGAATTCTTCTGAATATAAAGTTTCTGTCTCAACTAAAAAAGGATTCTCTATTTGTTCATCATTTTTCATTCTTTTAACTGCAAAAAATAAATGATCTATTAGACCAATGTGTATATGTTCATTTAATTCTTCATTCAATTGTTTAGATATTTCATATATAGCTTCTTCACAAACTGCAAAGAATTCATCATCAATTTTTTCTATCATACCTTGAAGGCTTTTTATATTTTCCTTGTTTTCTATGGTAAATATTTTTTCTATTTCTGTATTTTCAGGTATGACATGACCCGGCTTTTTACCAAATCCTATACCTTTAGCAAAAAGTATTTTTTCTTTATCAGATGAATCAACTAAAACTATATTATTATTAAAAACCTTTGACACTACTTCGCTTTTATTAAGTATTATTGTCATTTTACTATCCTTTCTATATACAAAATTTATTATTTATAATAACTCATAATTAATTATATCATTAAATTTAATCATAATTCGTATTTTTTTAACAAAGTAACTGTATCACGCTTTATTAGTTAAAAAAATTGAAAGTTTCAATAAAAAGCGTACATACTTTCTAAAAATATATATTTTATTTAGATTGTTTTCTATAAAATTCCTCTTTGGTAATATAATAAGTAACATGATCTTTCCACTGACCATTAATAAATAAATATTTCTTATTTATACCTAATTCATTAAATCTACAGCCTTTTAATACACCTTTTGATTTTTCATTTTCTAATAGTGCTGACGCTTCTACTCTATGCAGATCTTCTTCAGTAAAAAGATAATCTATAAAAAGATTAACAGATTCTTTCATATATCCATGTCCTTGCTCTAGCTTATCTATAGAATATCCTAAGATACCATTTTTAAAACTTCCAAAAACTAAACTAGATACTTTTATTTTTCCAATGAAATTATCATTTTTAAATATACCTACTTCAATAGAACTTCCATTTAAAAATTGTCTATAACTTTCATTTAATATATCTCTTTGCCCATCCAATGTATAAAAATTATTATCTCTATTAGGTTCAAATGGAGCTAGATACTCCTTGTTTCTTATGTAATATTCCAATAAGTCATTTGCATTTCCAGGTGTTAAATTTCTTAATACTATATTTTTGCCTTTTAATTCTATAAATAAAGATTTTATTTTATGATTATACTCTGTACGAGTTATTCCAAATGATAATTCATCTAAAAATTCACCCTCATGATATTGATTTTCACTAAATATCCCCTCTAAAGTAAACCCTAAATCTAAAAAGGAACTAATCTCTATTCCCTCTACAGTTTTAATATTAATTTTAAATATATTTAAATCCTTAAATACAGCCCTAAGAATCAGTTTTAATGTCTCTTTTAATAATTCACATTTACAAGCCTTATAAAAATTAAGTTTAATATCACATTTTTTGCTTGAATCAGCAAACTCTATTATATAAAATCTACCAATAATTATATCGCTTTTATCTTTTATTATATATTCTTTCTTTGATAACTTACTTACTTCTATTTTAACCTTCAAATTAGATTCCATCAAAATTCTCCCACTGCATTTAATTGAAATAGCACTTACATTTATTAATGAAAGTGCTACCTTATATATATTATAATATTTTTAACCTGCGTATACCATAGGTGTTGGTGAAATTAGTTAATTTATTTAATGAGTATATAACCTAAATTTCATATCCTTAAAACAACTATCAATTCTAAACTTGTACCTGTAAAATTTTACACCCCAGGGGTGAATAAAAAATTATATGTTTATTTTTTAAAGCTATATTAATTGTGCTACATATTCTATAAATCCATATAAAATTCCATAAAAGATTTTTCTTCACCACTATCAACTCTCAATTTTTAACTTTCAACTCAAAAAAGCCAGAGCTTTCGCCCTGACTTTTTAATGTGTTAAAAATTGATTTAACTTTATTGAATAAATGTTAACTCACATAATTCCTAATTATCTTAATAATTGAAGAACTGCTTCTGGTTGTGACTTAGCTTGAGCAAGCATTGCTTGTGAAGCTTGGCTAAGAATGTTATTCTTTGAGAAGTTCATCATTTCTTTAGCCATATCAACGTCTCTAACTCTTGATTCTGCAGCTTGTAAGTTTTCACTTGAAGTTCCTAAGTTATTGATTGTATGTTCTAATCTATTTTGGTATGCACCAAGTTTTGATCTTTCAGTTGATACTTGGTCTATAGCTTTTTGTATTGTTGTAACTGATTTGTCTGCTGATTTAGCATTACTTACATCTATACCATCAACACCTAAAGATTTAGCTCTCATATCTCCTATTGATAATGATATATTTTGACCTTCGTTAGCACCTATTTGTAAGTTTGCTCCTACTGAATCTACTTTTACAGTATTGTCAGCTGATAATGTTGCAGCTGTCTTAGCTTGAACTTCTAATTTTAAGCCTTCTGCTCCTGCGATTTCATCTTTGATTTCTATAGTGTTACCTTTACCTGTAATAGCTTTTCCACCAACTGTAATTGTTGCATCTGTTCCTGCTACCACTGTAGCAGCTTTATCTGTTCCTTTTGCAGCAACATCATCTGTTACTTTTCCTAACTTTACAGCTGATCCAAGTTGATTTGATGTTATAAATAATTTGTTAGCAGTTGCATCTGCTGTAGCAGTTGCATCTATTCCTTCTTTCTTTAAGAAGTCATTAACCTTACCAAGTATATCTTCTTTCTTAGTCTTTGCTGCTAACACAAGTTTTTTATCACCAATTGTTAAAGTTACATCAGCAGTACCAATATCTGCATTAGTAGCTATATCTGTTTTTGATATTTGCCCTGTTCCTACTGTTGTTTCTGTTATTGCAAATTCTGTATCAACCTTAGTTTTATCTGAAGAACCAGTAACTTTAACTACATCTTTAAGTTTATCTCCTAAAGTAGCCTTTACATCAGTTTCTCCATTTAATAACTTCTTAGTATTGAATTCTGTAGTATTTCCGATTCTGTCAATTTCTGAAGTTAATTGGTTGATTTCTTTTTGTATTTGTCCTCTATCTGCATCATTGTTAGTATCATTTGATGCTTGAACTGATAATTCTCTCATTCTTTGAAGAATTGAGTGAGTTTCATTTAAAGCACCTTCTGCAGTTTGGATCATTGAGATACCATCTTGTGAGTTTCTTGTAGCTTGATCTAATCCTCTGATTTGACCTCTCATTTTTTCAGAGATTGCAAGACCTGCTGCGTCATCTCCAGCTCTATTTATTCTTAAACCTGAGCTTAATTTTTCCATTGATTTTCCACTGTTAACAGTGTTCATTCCTAAGTTTCTGTGTGCGTTCATTGCGTTCATATTGTGATTGATTATCATAATAAAATACCTCCTTGAATTTTGAAGTGGACATCCTTTTCCACCATAATTTATTTTTTTATATTTATAGAAACCCTTACGGGATAACTAACAGTTTTGAGTTGAGAATTGAGAGTGGAGAGTTGAGAGTTTATTAATTATCAGTTTTTCTTTTAAAAAACTTCCTTAACTCTCATTTTCCTATAGCTCTCAAATTCTCTTTTGTCGTTTTGACTATTGATACAAGCATAGTATTTAATTTATTACAATCAGCTATGATTGACTTTGATTCAGCTATACTTATATAGTCAGTTGCTTTTAAAAGTTCTCCTACTGCGTTGTGGGACAAAATCGAAATAAAAAAAGAGCGATCTTCATTAAAACTTAGCTTCCTGCTAATATTTAATGAAAATCACTCTTCCTGAGCTTGTACTATTATTAAATTTTACATAAAATATGAAAATATTATTTACTCATACTTTCGTATACTTCGCCTCTTACGATTTTAATTTCTCTTGGTGCATCAATTGCAAGTCTTAAATTGCCTTCTTCACTTCTTATTACTGCAACCTTTATTTTGTCATCTATTACTATATATTCACCTGGTTTACGACCTAAAACTAACATTCAATACAGTCCCCCTAACGCTTGTCGTATAAATAAAAAAATGGGAGCATACCCTAATTTCATTAGCTTCCTGCTAACTATAATAGGGTTATACGCTCCTCCTGAGTACTCTCATTGCATCTTGCAATGAGAACAATTTTTAAATTTAAAGTAAAATAACTTCTTGTTATTTTATAAGACAAGCCTCTTCCTGAGACATTTAAATTCATCCTGAATTATCTTATATTTATATTATCGTAAGATTTATTATCCACTTTATACTTATTTTAAAAATTTTTCTAAGAGCATAAATAACTTTTATGGTAAATTATATATTATGTAACTCGCTCATTCTAATTATAGCATATATATGATTTTTTTCAATAAAATTCTATTTTTACATATCTCTATTTAAAACAAATAAAAAAATACCACTCAATTAATAAAATTAAGTGGTATTTTTAACAAATATTAAATAATCTCTACATTATATAACGCTAATATCATCTAAATTATTTACGCCATTTAAAATTTCAATATAATCAACAAGAGCCACCTTTATATTTAACTCTTTAATTTTATCTAATTTATCTGCTAAAGATGATATTTTATCTTTAATATTAATTTTCTTATTTTTAATTATAGTTCTTATATCTTCACGTATTTTATAATGATTATTATTGTCTAACCAAGTGTATAAATCATATATATTAGTAACTAATAATCTATTAGAATTTATATAATTTATTAATTCTTCATTATCTTCATCAAAATTATTAGATTTTAACTTTTCTTCAATCATTGTTGATATAAGAATATTATTTCTTATTAAATCATAGTTTGGCTTCATTCCATCTATTAATTCTTCCATACTTCTTAATAATTCTATCGTTACGCCTTCATTCATTTCTATAAGATCTTTTTTAGCATCCATAGCTTTATATTGTAATACAAATCTACTTAATAATAGTCCAATAATAGATCCTATTATAACATACACAATTCTATTGATACTTAAAACAGCTGTTCCACCCATAAGTGCTGCAGAACCTATTGCTGATATTGTAACGCATATCATATTATATTTATATTCCTTTATATATCCACTTATATATCCAGCCATCATAATAATCATAGTTCTCATAGTTAAATCTTTAAAAATGTAAAATAAAGTTGCAATTATAGCTGTACCTACAAATGTTGATAATATTCTATACTTAAATTTTTCTTTAGATACTTCATAATGTGGTTGAACCAATGAATGTATAGTGAATATAATCCATCTTCCCTCTGATAAATTAAAATAATCCATTATAAATCCACCAATAGCAACACCAAGTCCTAATCTAAATGCATAAGAAAATCTTAGAGAATCTAGTGCAAAATGTTTTTTAAAAATATACATTGCTTTAAATTGATTTGGTATTTCATCACCTTTATTAATAAGATTATATTTTTTCTTATCTAAACCTTTTAGTTCATATAAACTAGTTTTTAATAAATGTAACGAATTAAGCATTCTTGCTATAATAATGTTATTAGAATTTTTTACATTATATTTTTCTAATAGTTCATTAAATAATGCATCTAAATTTTCTAAGTTATTTTCATCCTCAAAACATATTTTCACATTATCAATTGATATTATTATATCGTCTTCTATTTCTTTTATTTCATTGATTTGTTCAATATCATCGCCTCTTTTAACTCTTTCAATATCATCTAAGAGAACATTTAATTTATCTAATGATAGGGAAATATTTAGTTTTATTCTACTTTCTTCTGTTATATAAAAATGCTCTGCTCTTTTATCATAAATAATTTTTCTGAATTCATTTATAGAAGATTTTATTTCATTATCTATTTCTTCAAATGACTCATTATTTCTAATAGCTCTAATCTTTTGTAACATACTAGTACAACTTTTTGCTAAAAGCTTATTACCTTTTTTATAAACTCTGTTTCTGTTTGCTATTAATTGAATTGCCATAATAGACACAGCTCCAAACGCTAATGATAATAATCTTAATGGTAATTTATCAGCTGTAACTGGAAAAGAAAGCATAAATAAATACTGAAGTGTAAATGGAATATAGCTAGGAGAATTTAAGTTATAGCACAGTCTATATGCTATTATAAATAGACTTATAAAATTAAGCGGTATGGCTAAGAACATATTGCTTGATGCTAAATACGTAATTATCCCCATTAAAACATTGAAAACCATTAGTCCTACTGTATTTTTTACAGGATTTAATGTTAAATCTTTTGTCAAGAATAATAGCATGCCCGTTATGGTAGTAACTCCTATTAATATATTGTCATCTCCGAATATAGTTTTAAAAGTTATTACAAATACCATTATAAATATAAATAATATCGTTTGTGATACTATTTTCTTTTTCATTTAATCACCTTTTTTCTTTTGATTTTTAAGAGTTAAAAAGCATTTTACCATAAAATAAAATATCATACAATATTTTATTATCGCATGATATTTTTATGTTTTTTATAAAGTTATCAACACTATCCACAATATGTTGTTGATAACTTTTGTTTAAATACTCAACATATTGTGTAGTATGTAAATTCCAGTTAAAATTAAGCTCGTTATTTATTACACATTTTTGTCATATACTGGCCTATATGATAGAAGCACAAAATTAGTTTTCTAATCATATATTCTTTCAAGTCTTTTCTTAAAGCATACTTAAAAAACAGAAAAATAAAATATACATTATTCTTATTTTTACATTTATAGACGTTTTATATTATTTAAAAATAAAAACTAGTGTATATTTGTATACTATTCACTAAACATAAGTAGAATCATTAGATATTATACACTTATTTCAGTTATTTAATTTATAAAACATTTAATCCTACTTTTATTGTGGATAAAATAAATTTTTTACTTAATTACTTAATTCCTAAAATATCTTTTATAACTTCTCCTGCAATTATCATTCCTGCAACTGGTGGCACAAAAGATATACTTCCAGGTATTTGTCTCCTAATGGCACATTTTTTAGTTCCCCCTGTACAAACACATCCTGTTTTACAAGTAACAACATCTTCTACTTTAGGTTTTAAAGGAATTTCTTCCGAATATACTACCTTTAACTTTTGTACTCCTCTTTTTCTTAATTCATGTCTCATTACTTTTGCTAATGGACAAACGCTTGTTTTAAAAACATCTGTAACTTTAAATTGAGTAGGATCCAATTTATTTCCTGTACCCATAGAACTCATTATTTTTATATCATTTTTATAACAATACTCTGCTAATCCAAGTTTGGCTGAAACTGTATCTATTGCATCTACTATATAATCAATATTTTCTGGAATTATCTCAGATATATTGTCTTGAGTGACAAACATTTGATGAGTTATAACATTACAACTCTTATTTATAGAAAGAATCCTTTCTTTCATAACTTCAACTTTAGACTTACTTATAGTATTATATGTAGCATGTATTTGTCTATTTAAGTTTGTTAAACAAATAGTGTCATCATCAACTAATATTAACTCTCCAACTCCGGCTCTTGCAAGTGATTCAACAGTGTAACTTCCTACGCCACCGATTCCAAAGACCATTACCTTACTATTTTTTAATTTATCTAAACCATCTTTTCCTATTAACAATTCTGTTCTTGATAAAGAATGTTGTGCTAACATTTTCTTCTCTCCTTATAACTTTAATTTATATTGTTTAAAACATACCCTATTAAATAAATCATATTATAAAATTTCTACATTATATAAATTTAGTTTCTTATATAAAAAGATAAATTATACTATGAAATCTTTCGCTCATATTATATCATAAAATAAGAGTATTCTACTCAACTAACTTGGATATAATTTTAACATTAATTAATATTAAAATTACTATTAAGTTTTTCTTTTAATGTTTATAATATAAATTATAACTTAACAGAATGTAATTTATTTTTAGGAGGATTTTTATGACAATTGGAATAATAGCTGCTATGGCAGAAGAATTAGAAATATTATTAAAAGATTTAAATCTTGAAGAAAAGAAAGAAAAAGCAAACATGATTTTTCACAAAGGAACTATAAAAGGTAAAAATGTTGTTGCTGTTGTTTGCGGAATAGGTAAAGTAAATTCAGCTGTATGTACTCAAATATTAATATCTGAATACAATGTTGATAAAGTTATTAATGTTGGTGTTGCTGGTGGTATTGGAAAAGATATTTACCCAGGTGACATAGTTGTAGCTGAAAATTTAGTACAACACGATATGGATACTTCAGCATTTGGAGATAAGATTGGGCAAATTCCAAGACTTGATACATTTGATTTTAAATGTGACAAAGACATGGTTTCTGCTGCAAAAAAATCTTGTGAAGAAATATCTGAACTAAACAGCTTTACAGGAAGGATAGTTTCTGGAGATCAATTCGTTGCTAACTTAGAAAAAATTCAATGGCTTGAAAAAGAATTTGGCGCTATTTCTTGCGAAATGGAAGGTGCTAGCATAGCTCAAGTTTGTTACTTGAATTCAATTCCATTCGTAGTTATTAGATCAATTTCAGATAATGCAAATAACGGAGCTCATATGGATTACGAAAAATTCACTCCAATTGCAGTTAAAAACTCAACTAATATACTTAAAAATATGTTAGAAAAACTATAAGAACAAAAGGTCCCAGCTGGTGACAGTCACCAGCTGGGACCTTTTTTAGTTGAGAGTAAACTTACTTCATAGTAAAATAATCAGAAACTTGAACCTTACAGTTTCCCAAGTTATCACTTATTTTTTGAGTATCATAAATTCTTGCAAGCTTCATCTTAGCTGCTCCACTTTTAATCCAGTTATATCCTACATTTTTAAATTTCAATGTATTAGTATTACCATCACAGTAAACAGTTTTTACATATGCACTATTATCAGATTCAAATCCATATAATACATAAGTTCCTTCTTCAAAGTTTCCCTTACCTTGAACTGTACAATTGAATTTACTATCCTCTTTTTTAGTACTTACATTAGTTATTTCATTATTTAATTTAGCTTTACTTACAACTTGCATTTTTTCTGATCTAAAGCTTGTACCATCATCCTTTTTAGGCGTAATTTTTGATACTATATAATCATTTTGATTCATTTCCCCTAATATATCTGTTATAAAAATAGTAGCTTTTGAACCATTTATTTTATCCGGCTTATCCCATTTTATAGTATCTACAATCTTATTATTTGAATTATACATTTCACATTTCACATCATATTCAGCGTTATTTTTAATTTCATAATTAAAAGATACGTCTTGTTTATCTATATTTAACTTAGATAAATCTGAATAATTTGAATTTGAACTACTATGATGCTTTTTAGAACCGCCTGACTTTTTTTCTGTATTATCATTAACTTTTTCCGTATCATTTTTTTGTTCAGTTCCATAATTAGTGTTATTTGCATTTTGGTTTGTCGTTACATCTATATTTCCTTGAGCAAATTCTTTAGCTATCTTAGGAACTTCACCACTTACACATTCTCCACTCTCAGAGAAGATATATGTTTTTCCTTCAATAACAACATTACCTTTTTGCATAGCTCCAGTTTCACTTAATGAATAAACCTTATTATCAACCTTAACTACACCAGTTTGCATTGCTCCAGTTGATGAGGTATAATACCATTTTCCATTATCACTTACCCAACCTGTCTTCATTATGCCTGAACTATCAGCATAATACCATGTTCCATTATCATTGATCCAACCAATTTGCATTGCTCCACTTTGAGAAGTATAATACCAATTTCTACCATCATTAACCCAGCCTGTCTTCATTGCACCTGAAGCATCTGTATAATACCATGCTCCATTATTATTTACCCATCCTGTTTTCATATAACCATCTTGTCCAAAGTAATACCATGTGTTATTTATATTTTCCCAGCTAACAGAATAAGAGCTTCCCTTATCATTCCACCATCCATTACTATCTTGCTTCCATGCTGCTGATGCTCCAACTGGAGATACAGAAGCCACAATTGATAGTGCCATTACCGCTGCTATAATCTTTTTTAATCTAGCACTTTTCATAAAATTTTACCCCTTCCATAATTTCAACTGATATTATTTTTAAATCCACTGAACTTTTAGATTTAATAAAAATAACGTCCTTAACCTACCATTAAGTTTAAAACTGATTAATAATTTATTTAATAAAAAAACTTACTTAAACCTTATTTGAATTCAATTCATTAACAAATTAAAAATCATATTTGTTTTTTGTATCTACATAAATATGAAGTAACTATTGCTGTTATTGGAACCGTTAATATTATTCCAATACTTCCTGCAAGTCCTTGAATTACTTCTGTCCCTATTACATCTAGATTCATTAATCTATTAAAAGTCATATTAGAAGAATATATTAAAATAAGTAGATTTAAAGAGCCTCCTGCAAAAGCTAAAATTAAAGTATTAGCCATTGTACCTATTATATCTCTCCCTATATTCATCCCACTTTTAAATAGATTACTTATTGACATATCTTTGTTTATAGAATGAATTTCAAATATAGATGAAGATATTGACATAGCTACGTCCATTACAGCGCCTAAAGCAGATATTAATATTCCTGCAAACATTATTCCTCTTATTTTAAGACCTGTAGTTTCAGATATATACATAATGCTTTCTGCATCAGTCAAATTTACTCCTGAAAGATTAGCCCATAGTCCAAATACATAAGCAAATATACCTGCAATAATAACCCCCGATAAAGTTCCAAGTATCGCTGCTGTACTCTTTCTATTTATTCCTGATATCAATATAAGAGTTATAGTTATACTTACAACTGCAACTATAAGTGATGATAATATAGGACTTACCCCTTTAAGCATTAATGGTAACATCAAATATATAACGCAAACTATTGTAAATATTAACGATACAATTGCCTTAATTCCCTTAAATCCACCTATTAATAATATTGAAACTAAAAATAACATTCCCATAGTTATTAATACATGACTTCTTGTAAAGCTTGAAATCATAATATCATTTATATTTCCATCTTTAATATACAACGCAGCTATAACTTTGCTACCAGTCTTTACCTTAGTGTTATAAAGCCTACTTATATTATTAAGTACATTATATTCACTATCTTTATATGGTCCATCTAGAATTTTTAATTTAACTTCCTGATAACCTAATTCTATATCATCGATATACTTGTCCTCTTTAAGATTTTCCTTGTTAACTTGAATTACTTGTGCTTTATAATATTCAACACCTCGGTTTGCCTTATCGTCTATAAATCCACCAGTAAATATAAATTTTGATGAATATATAATAGCTAAGCCTAAAACCAAAGTTACTATTATGAATATAATATCTATTTTATATTTTTTTATCTCCACAGAAAAACGCTCCCCTTATTTCACTATACAGAAGGACATTGTTAATGAGTGTTTAATATAACTATCTCTTTAACTAAATATATAATTTATTTTTCACAAAACTTTCTTTATATAAACATAGTCCAAAACTAAATGCCTTCTATAATAATGATTTACTTCTTCTAATATTAATTATCTTTTACTTCTTAAGTTTAAAAATTAATTAACTCTATTTCTTATTAAGTTTTTGTTTTCCCAATGTTTGCTCACAACATTTTCTTGAAATTTAATTTCACCAGTATTTCTTACTCTTAATCTACCACCTTCAGGATCCCATGATGCTAACCCAATTGCTGAAACCTTATCACCAACTTCAATGTTCTTATCCCATTTACCTAAAGATTCTTCTTTATTTATTCCGTCCCAAATATATCCTTCAACATATACTCTTGATATACCTGATCCATCATCAATATATAGGTTTTGCTTGTCCTTTCTTATAATTTTTCCTTGTACTTTAACAAGTTTTCCACCATTAATAGGTAACATACTATCACCTGTTGAAAGATCTATAGGTTCTACATCAACTATATTTTCATCTATTAATTTAACATTTTTAGATTCAATATTTCCTGATACAGGTCCAGCATTTCTATCTGCTAATGAAATTTCAAGTTCACCTTGATAAGCATCAACTACACCTGTAATTCTAACTTTTTGACCAACTTTTAATTTAGTACTAGATACTCCAAATATACATGCTCCACCAGTTTCATCTGAAATATATACAACTTCAAAGAATGAATTCATAGGTTCTACAGCTTCAGATTGTGAAGTAACATATCCTTCAACAGTAACCTTTTTACCATATAAATCTGGTGTTCCATCATTATTACTATCTTTTCTGATGTCACCTAACTTAATTGTTTTAGTTTCCTTAGACGGCATCATCCAATTTACAATATTATCTGTAATTTTTATATTAGAATATTTTTCTCCATTAGTACCATCAATCTCAAAATCAGAGAAGAAAGTATTTCCTGAAACTACTATTTTTGCACCATTACTTAACTGTTCAACCCCCATTGTATTTACGCTTCCTTTAGGAACTTCTACATTATCTTTATCACCATCAGCATCCTTTGTTTCAGTAGTCTCAAATCCTTTAACTAAGAAATCAACGCCCTCATCATTTGCCCCATCTGCTAAAATTACTGATGCACCATTATAAAAACTATATTCATCTTCACCATTCTTAACTCCATTAAGTAAATTGTAGTTTGGTGAATCATAATTTTTTAAATATAATCTATATTTTTCTTTTCCGCCAGTAGTATTATCAATTACTTCATCATCATTTACTCTTAACTTAGTTCCTATAGCTTCTAAAACAGAATTCATTTGACTTCCATTGCTATATTCACCTTTTCCATCTTTATAGTCTGCTCTAGTTGATACTATTACATTTCCTCCATTTTCTACATATCTCTTTATGGCTTGTATTTCACTATCCTGAAATTTACTTGCTTTTAAATCTCCATTATCAGTGCTTTGTGGATTTGTAAGAACTAATATCTTAACATCTTTTAAAGTTTCATCAGTTATCTTCTCTTTATTTATTACTGTTAGCCCATCTTTTTCTGTTAATAAACTCTTAAATGCAGTATATTTTCCAGCATAATCACCTGTTACATATTGATTATAGTGAGCTCCATCAACTAATATCTTTTTAACATTCTCTGGATTTACAATCTTTACTTTAGCACTAGTAGTAAATGTTTTTTCTCCCTTATCTAATTTAACAGTTGCTTTTGCGTATAAAGTATATTCTCCTTCTTTATCTGCTTTCCAATTAAACTTAACATTCTCTGTTTGAGTACTTCCTACCTTTTCAACTACTTTTTCACCTATTTTATTATCAGAATTTATCTTATCCTTAAAGAATTCAAACTTAACATCCTTAACTTCATTTTCACCATTATTGAAGAATCCAACATTAAGTTCTACATTTTCACCTGGTAATGTCATATCAGTATCAACAGATGCATTTGATAACCCAACATTTAAAGCATCCCCAACCCAAACAGGAGAAGTTACTGATATATCCTTGTCTTCTTGCACGACCTTAACATAATAGTAACTATATTCTGGATCTAAAGTTAATTCCCAGTTAGCATCATTAGAATTGAAAGTTTTAGATTCAACTTCAACTCCACCATTAGCAATTATTGAAACTTTCTTTATCTTATCAGTAGGATCATTTGCATTTATCTTAAACTTAAGCTTATCCTCATCTCCTAAAGAACTTCCCATCACTTCATCATTTACTGTATAATCTATTGTCATATCAGTATCTTCTGAAGCATATACTCTCTTTTCTCTAAGAGCATCATATATAGATTCTCTTGAATTATCATCTGCAAGTACTATTGTTCTAGCATTATTAGATGTAAACCAATTTCCTTTATGGTTATCTTGGCTGTTAGTTGGAGCAACATGCCATCCTTTATCTAAAGCTCTTGTATAATACTCGTAACTTGGGAAATATCCTGATCCTCTTATTGAACCTTCACCATTACCTACTTCAATTAAGTTTACATATTTGTCAGCACCTTCACTATAAAATCCAAAGTCAGCAAAATCACCAAAAGTCTTGCCTGGGTGGTTTAATTGAGATATTGATTGAGGCTGAGTTTGAATAGTCTTGTAGTAATTTTGTAAATCCATGGCTTTATTATTTCTTGTCTCAAATCCTGGTGTATTGAATGTATTTATATGACCCCATCCGCCAGTAGAACCTGACCATGTCATTTCATATCCATAAATAGCTGTAAAATCTCCAGGTTTATTATATTCATCAGCTATTTTATGAGCTTGTGTCCACTTTTGGCTAACTGATCCATCTGCTAAATTTGCATCTTTATCATTATCAAACCAGTTTGAATGGTCTGTTACTGCATAATAATCCGCTCCGTTTTCCTTTACCCATTTATAAGCTTCATCTAGTGAACCGCTTCCATCTGAAATATTAGTATGTGCATGAAGTTGTCCAAATAAATGTTTTAAATTACCGTCCTTAAATACTCTGAACTCCCACTCTTTGTTAGTTACATTACCCAATGTATCACTAACTTCTATTTTTACAGTGTGTAATCCATATTTAAGTTTTTCATTAGGTTTATGCTCAATATACTCTCCTGTAATTTTAGTATTTGAGGTAATGTCATTATTATCTAAATACACTTTAATAGATTCTGTATTTATATCTTTATCAGATTTAATTGAAGCCTTTATTATAGGAAGCGTTTCCATATTTATTTTAGAATTTTCTGCTGGTTCCATATTATATATTTCAGGTGGATTACCATTAGTAACTTTTACTGAATAAGTATCTGTTTTAATTTCACCTTTTTTATCTCTAGCAGATATATAATATTCCATTCCCTTTAAATTCAAATTTTCTTTTGATAAATTAACACTATATTTATTATCTTCACCTTTTGTCATTTCTGATTTTTCAAACTTTTCAGCTCCAGTAACTCTATAATTTAGGTCTACGCTATCAATCTCAGAACCTAATACTTCTGCTTCTATTTTTAAATCATTATTAATATCAGCACTATTAATATTAGAATGTTTTATTTTTATATCCATTTTAGTAAAAGTACAGGATTTTCCAAACATTTGATAAATCTTTTTATGCTTTCCTATAGTACCTTCTACATTTACGATATCACCATTATTTAGTTTAGCTTCAGATAACTTTGGAAAGATCTCTATAGTACGACCATCTTGTTTTATTTTTAATTTATTTCCATCAGTTAAATCTACAATTGCATTTTCTATTCTTACAAATTCAGAAATATGCTCTCCTGCTAATAAATCCAATATTGTTACAGTTTTCGGATTTAATTCTACACCACTTTCAACTAAATTAATTTTAACATTTTGTAATACAGGCACTTTATTTATGTTTTTCTTACCTATAACTTTTACCTTATCGCCTCTTTTATATTGATTAAAATTAAGCTCACTTGCATTATCAAATATAGCTATTGCACCAGTTTCATCTTGAATATGAAGTTTTTTATTGTCTTCAACAAAAGAAACTACACCTTCTACTGTTGCTTCTTTATTATTTTCTAATTTTGAAGCATCTTTAATACTTATAGTATCTTTTACTTCACTATCACTATCAGTATTTTCTTTATTTTTATCTTTTTCATTATCTTCATTTACTTTTTCTTCACTCTGTGTTCTCTCATTTTTCGGATCGATGTTATCGGTTACATTTTCTACGGAATTAAGTTCATCTTTTGAATTACTCTCTAAATTCTCTTCTGATTTATCCTTATCTACTTCCCCCTCTGAAGTTTCTCCTTTGTCTTTATCAGTATTTTCCTCTAAAGTTTCCTCTTTATCTGCTTCAGCTTTATCTTCTAAAACTTTTTCTTCATTCTTTTCTTCCTTGGCTGCGTTTTCATCAACTTTAGTTTCTGAATTAGCTTTTGAAATTGAATCAATTATCTCATCAAGAGCAAAAGATTTTTCAACTGGCAAAATAATAGAAGTAGTTAAAACTGATATAGAAATTAATAATGCAAGTAGTTTTTTATTTTTCTTTAACATTACTTCCCCTCCCATTAATTGTAATTATTTATAATTAATAGTATATATTATACATATTTACATTTCAATAATTGAAAATATATTTACATAATTGAATTATTACCTTTCCAAAAATTGTAAAAACATTATTTTTATAATAATATTTTTACAATTTTATCATTTCATTTAAAATTTACTAATAATCACATTATAATCTTGATAATATTTTTGATAATTTATTAAGAGAAATAACTTATTCACAATTTTAAATTTATTGTCAACAATAATAAGACTTATTCTTATAAATTTGTGGATATCTTTTAAAATTTAAATCTTTAAAGTGTGAGGATAACTTGTCTTTTTCTGATAAAATTATATCTTCTATTTTTTCTAGAGAGAGGTTTATTATTATGTTCACTTATCTCTCTGTATACATATTTTTATTTTTTCTATTCTTTTTTCTTTTACTGATTCTATTTTAAATATTACATTTTCATATTCAATAACTTTTTCTTCTATATCCTCAGGTATTCTTCCTATAAAATTGATTAAAAATCCACTTATAGTATCGCAATCTTCTGAAACTAACTGTATGTTAAGATAATCATTTAAATCATTTATAGGCATTAATCCATTAACTATAAATGTGTTGCCATCTATCTTTTGTATATAACATTCTTCTTCATCATATTCATCATCTATATTTCCCATAACTTCTTCTATTAAATCTTCTATTGTAACTATACCTGAAAATCCTCCATACTCATCTATTAGTATTGCCATATGCTTTTTAGAGCTTTTAAGTTCATTAAACAGATCATCAATATTTTTAGTTTCAGGTACAAAATATGGTGAATGTAGTATTTTTCTTATATCTACATTTTCAAAGCCATATTTACGTGCTTCAAGCATAAAATCTTTCATATATAATATACCTATAATATTATCTATATCCTCTTCATATACAGGCACTCTAGAATATTTTTCTTCTATTAATTCATCTAAATATTCTTCTAATGGTTTATTTATATTAATTAAGTATACGTCTGTTCTTGGTGTCATTACTTCATCTGCCAGTTTATCATCGAACTCAAATATACTGTTTATCATATCTTTTTCTGTTTCATTTATTACTCCATGTTCTTGACCTACTTCTACTAATGACCTTATTTCTTCCTTAGACACTTTTTCATCTAGTCCATCTTTATCTAGACCTGATAATCTAACTAATATATTAGTTGATGCAGAAAGAAGTTTTATAAATGGAGCAGTTATTTTAGATACATATAATATAGGTCTTACAGAAAACATTGCAATAGACTCAGACTCCTTAAGTGCGATTCTCTTTGGAAATAATTCACCAAATACCAATGTTATATAAGATATAATAACAGTTACTATTATTAATGCTATTTTATTGCTATAAGGTATATTAAATTTACTTAAATAACGTGCTAAATCTTGTGATATTCCAGTAGCAGCAGAAGCACTACTAAAAAATCCTGCAAGAGTTATGCCCACTTGTATAGTAGATAAAAATTTAGTGGGCTCATCCATAAGTTTTAATAAAATTATTGCTTTCTTATCTCCATCTTCTGCAAGAAGTTTTATTTTATTTTTATTTAATGACACTATAGCCATTTCTGCTGACGCAAAAAATGCATTAACTAACGTTAAAATGACTATTAAAATTATTTGTGAAGTTATATTCACAGACCCAACTTCTGGTTGCATTATTATATTCCTCCCCAATTTATATAATATAAAAATCATGATAATGCCATATATAAAATATTTATATATATTTATATTGTTCCTAATTATATATTTTAATTATTCATAATTAGTTTCAATAGTTTAGTTAAAATTATCTTATACAATAATTTACAGCCGATATAATTTTCTAATGAGCAACTGCACTTAAATGGCTGCTAGAATAAGTTGATAAAAATGAGGAAAATAAAAAGGAATAAGGCTTTTCAATATTTCTCTTCAATACTCTTGCAAGCGTTGAAAATTAATATCTTACCTTATTCCTTCTAACCCATTATTTTATCTATAATAGCCCTTTTTATTAATTACCTTTGATTTCCTCCGGTATTTTTTGTCCCTTTTTCTCTTCTTAGTCAGTCTTTTTTATTTCTGTTTAAGCCTTATTTTGCAGAGACATTTATTTTAATTTATGAACAAATAATCCGCTTCTTAATTTAGGTTCAAACCAAGTAGATTTTGGAGGCATTACTTCTCCAATATCTGCTACTTTCATTATATCTCTAACTTCTGTTGGATACATTGAAAAAGCTATTCTCATATCAGTATTTGCTCTGCGTTCTAATTCTTTTAAACCTCTTATTCCTCCAATAAAATCTATTCTAGGTGATGTTCTTACATCTTCAATACCTAATATTGGAGTTAATAAATTATTCTGTAGTATTGATACATCAAGACTTAAGATTGGATCCTTTTCATTAAAAGTTCCTTCTTTTGCTTCTAATACATACCACTTATTTTCTAAGTACATGCCAAACATGTGCTTTTTATAAGGTTTAAATGGCTCATTAGTTGAAGCATCTGATATATCAAATTTATCTCCTAATTTATCTAGTAACTCATTTTTAGTTAATCCATTTAAATCTTTAACTACTCTATTATAATCCATTACCATTAAATCATTATCTGGAAATGCTACTGCTAAGAAATAATTAAATTCTTCTTCTCCAGTGTAATCAGGATTTTCTTGTCTTCTCTTTAATCCAACTTGAACTGCCGAAGCTGATCTATGATGTCCATCTGCTATATATAAATAATCTATTTCTTTAAACAAGTCTACTATTTCATCTATTATTATTTCATTATCAATTGCCCAAACAACATGAGTAATTCCGTCTTCTGACACAAAATCATATAGCGGTTTTCTTTTACTTTCATTTTCAATCCATGCTTCAATAATTTCTGATGCAATTTGATCTTCTTTATAAGTTAAAAATATAGGACCTGTATTTGCATCACAACAATCAACATGATTTATTCTATCATCTTCTTTATCTTGTCTAGTAAATTCATGTTTTTTTATAACGCCATTAAGATAATCATCAATAGATGCGCAAAATACTATTCCTGTTTGAGATCTTCCATCCATTATTTGTCTATATATGTACAGACAAGGATTAATATCTTGTATATACTCACCATCATCAATCATTTTATTTAAATTGTCTCTGGCTTTTTCATAAACCTTTTTATCATGTACATCTATTGAAGGATCTAAATCTATTTCTGCTCTATCAATATGAAGGAACGAATATTGATTTCCCTTTACCATATCTCTTGCCTCTTCACTATTCATAACATCATATGGCAGAGCTGCTATTTTTGATGCTAATTCTCTAATTGGTCTAATACTTTTAAAAGGTCTAACTACAGCCATTTAAACTTCCTCCTAATTATTTAAAGTATTTTTATTTTAGGCTCTGTTTCAAATATATCAACACTCTGTTAAAACACGGCCTCTTTTACTTCTATTGTAAACAATTTCACTCAATTAATAAACTACTTTATTCATTTTTTAGTCTCTATTTTAAACATGTCTTGATCTATGCAATAAATAAAGTGGCCTTGTAATTAAATTATACTCATTTTAGTATTACTAAGTTCAATTACTCTATCCAGCTTTACTTATGCATATATCAATATATATTGTAAATCATAACTTTTTCTAATTAAATCCTACAATTTAAAAAAGTCTTTTATAATTGAAACTACCTCATCACCAATTCTAGTTTGAGCTTCTTTAGTCGCTGCTCCAATATGAGGAGTTACACTAACTTTAGGATGATTAATTAAAGCTTCATTTTTTGTTGGTTCTTCTTCAAATACATCAATTCCTGCACCTGCAATAACTTCATTATTAAGTGCTTCTAATAATGCAGCTTCATCAACAACCTTTCCTCTAGCGCAATTAATTAAATATGCATTTTTTTTCATCAAATTTAATTCATCTTTTCCTATTAATGATCCATTTTCTTTATCATACGGAACATGTAATGATATAAAATCAGATTCTTTTAACACTTCTTCAAATGATAAAAATTGATAGCTTAACTCTTCATGCTTTCCTTCTATTGTATTGTATATAACGTTCATGCCTAATGCTGTTGCTTTTTTAGCTAAAGATTGTCCTATCCTGCCCATTCCTATAATTCCAAGTGTCTTTCCTTCTAATTCAAATCCTTGATATTTCTTCTTATTCCATTCACCATTTCTCATAGTTACATTAGCTATTCCAAGAAATCTTGAAACTGCAAACATATGAGCTAAAGCTAGTTCTGCAACTGAATCTGAGCTTGCTGATGGAGTATTTGTAACACTTAAATTATTTTTAACAGCATAAGGTATATCTATATTGTCTATCCCTACCCCTGCTCTAATAATTAACTTTAAATTACCGCCGATTTCTTTATCAATAACATCAGCTGTAACTTTAGTAGCTGATCTTATAACCAATACATCAAAGTCTTTTAATTTTTCACCTAAAATATCTTGATCAAAATGTTCATTTATAACTTCAATACCCAAACTTTTTAAACCTTCTATAGCTTTAGGTTGCAAACCATCGTTTATTAATACCTTAATCATAAAAATTCCCCCAATTTTTTATAAGTTGAAAGTGGATAATTAAAAAGTTTAGAGTTTTTTTAAGCCCATCACATCAACTCTAAACTTTCACACAGTACAATGTTTCAATAAAATACCGCTTGTCACAATTTTATATAATGAATATTGTCACATTTACCGCTTGTCTAAATTTTACATTTGGAGCAAGCTAAAATAGGACTATATTCATTGTTAGTGTTCTCAAAGTAAATTCCTAAGATTTAGATTATTATTTTAATATATGTGTATATATTCTATAGGTAAAGTGGCATTGTAATTGGACTTTGAGAATTCTTAATGAGTATTGTCATATTTACTGCTTGTCTTAATTTTACATTAGGAGCAAGCTAAAATGGGACTATACTCATTTTAGCATTCCTAAGTTCAATTACTCAGTCCACCTTTGCTTATGAATATATACACAGTTTTCAAAACATGTCTAAAATCTATAACCCTAAAATTTCTTCTATATTTTTAAGCAATTCCTTTACATCTTCTACTGAACAATCTGCCATATGAGCTATTCTAAAGGTCTTTTCTTTTAAATCACCATATCCATTAGAAATTTGGAATCCTCTTTTACCAAGCTCTTTATTTAAATCAGCTACATTTATTCCTCTAGTATTTTTAATTGTTGTTAATGTATTTGATAGATGATTTTTATCTGGGAAAATATCAAAATATTTTTTAGCCCACGCTCTAACTATTTTAGCCATCTCAAGATGTCTTGCAAATCTATTTTCTAGTCCTTCTTTATTAAGTATATTATCTAATTGATAATCAAGAGCAAACATGTGAGAAAGTGATGGTGTTGAAGGATATTGATAATCTTTCTTTTGAATATATTGATATAATTTTAATAAATCTAAGTAATACCCTCTGCTCGGAACTTTTTCTGCTCTCTCTTTAGCTTTTTGTGAAAAAGTACATACTGATAATCCTGGAGGCAAACCTAAAGCTTTTTGAGATGATGTAATACAAACATCTATCCCCCATTTATCAACTTCTATTTTCGTTCCTGCTGCTGAACTTACTGTATCAACAATAAGAACTACATCAGGATATTTCTTAACTATATCTCCTATTTTATCAACTGGATTCATTACTCCTGTTGATGTTTCATTATGAGTAACAGCAATTAAGTCGTATTTCCCTGTACTTAATGCTTTTTCTACTTCTGCTAGATCTATTGCTTGTCCCATTTCTACTGAAAATAAATCAGCTGGAACATTGTTGTTAACTGCCATGTCATACCATCTTTTTCCGAAAGCCCCCACGGAAAATACAGCTGCTCTTTTAGCAGTACAACATCTTATAGCACCTTCCATAAGTCCACTACCAGAAGTTGTAGAAAGTAATATTTCACTATTTGTATAAAATAACTTTCTTAAATTATCGCTTATTCTTCTTTGTAAAATTGAAGCATCCTTACTTCTATGTCCTATCATTGGCGTTGCCATTTTTTCTAGAACATCCTCTCGAACCTCAACAGGTCCTGGAATAAATAATTTTTTATGCATTTTAAAACCACCCCATTTTATTAATAAATTATATTGCTTATTAGTGCTTATTTGACATTGATTTATTTGTATATTTTACTACTTATTTACATTTAACTCAATACTTTATCGCTTTAAATTGTACTACTTTGCTATTGTTAAATTTTTAACCATTTTTAGTGTTTTTCTTCACTTTTATTGTTAATTTATTAACAATAGATTTTAGCTATATTATAACAATTATAAGTACATTTTTTTCAAACATAAGCATTTTATATTCTCTTTAATATATTTATGCTTCCTTTATATCATTTGTGAAATTTATTATTAAATACATATAAAACAAAATGGAGAGTTAGTTTTATTATTAACAAAATTTTACATATTAATTTATTACATCATAATAACATTATTTGGTATTTTTATCAATGTATTGATACCAAATAAAATGTTTTTCACATTATTAATTAACTTTAAATTATATATATATATATATTTCTTATCCCCTCCCTCTTTCAACTAAATATTTATCTAGAACCTAAGGTTTATGAATTTTTCAATCTTTAAAAATTCTTTAAGATACATTTCTTAATCTTTAAACAAAATTATAATTTGAGTTATCCACAGACTCTTTTTTTAACAAAAATTAATTAATTCACATAATAATAATCTAAATTCATAAAAATAAATAAAAAAGATCCCTAATAATTTTATCAAAAAATTATTAGGGATCTTTTTCTATTAATATCTATCATATTCTTCATCAAAAAATAATACTGATTCTGTTTCTCTACAATACTTTACACACATACATTGTGCTAATTTTCTTGGACATCTATAACATAAACATGTTAAATCATGCGAATTACATTTTCCATTTTTTAATTCTGGACAATCTTCACAATTAACTCCATTTCCTGCTGGCATAACATCAATTCCTTTCTTTGAAATTAGGCACATTCAAATAAATAACTAGTCAGTATGCTAGTTTATTTTGAGAACTACTTCTTCATTGGAATCTACTAATAGCATAACTATTAGCAGAACCCAAGTCATTGTATTTCACAAAATATCCGTCGCATCTTTGACTTGTTATTTATTTTCATATGCCTTATAATATTACAATTATTATACTACTAAATTATAATACATTTTTATAAAGTAAATTCAAAGCTTTAAATTAATATTTCTTTCTTTTTAAATACAATATGTGCAATTGTATAACTAATTATTGTAGTTAAAATCATTACAATAACTCCATTAATAGGAGTTATATTCACGTTTTTATACATATATGCTATATCACCAGTTATTACAGCTGTTACAGAACCATAACTTAAAAATACAAGATGTGAAAACTTTGATAAAAATTCAAACATTTGAAATACTATAGTTCCTGAAGCTGTTATTATAATTGATATAGCTGTAGTTACATTACTGCTTTTAAATAATGTTGATATTAAAAATATTATTGAACAACAAGTTATTATAAAAAATATTTGTAATAATAACGACCTTATTATCAACTCATTAAAGTTTCCTATTCTACCTGTATTAGCGATTCTAACTAAGTCTGGATATCTTTGAGCTGGCATATTTGAAGTATCTAAAAAATACCTTACTCCCATTGTTTTAGGATATGTTCCTGCATTAAATCCTTTTACAGCTCCAAGTCCCAAAAATGTTAAAATTTCTGTTGATATAATCATTGTTAATACAGTAATTGTTATAGCTATAAATTTAGATAACAAAATCTTTCCCCTTGATACAGGTTGCACTAGCAAGAATTTCAACGTTGGTGGAGTACATTCCCCTGAAACTATATCACTCATAAATACAGATATCCCTACTGCTAATAAAACCATGCCTAATATAGCCATAACACTGTCTATATAATTATAAGCATTAAACTCATATCCGTATAATGGTTTTATATTATTTTGCTCTAAGTATTTAAGTTTATCTATTCTTTCCGAAATCCATGTCTTGTCTTCCTCTGCAATGTCTTTATTTTTTAAATTTTCCTCATGACTCTTTATTTCTTCTGTCACATCTAGCTTCCATTGATCAACATCACTATGATTGTTTATTTGATTTTCATATTTTATTTTTTCTTCTTCATAATGTTTCAAATCTTCTTTTAACGTATTTAAATATTCTTTATCTTTACTATTTTCTATTTTGCTCATTTCTTCTTCTGTATAATTAATACTTTTTTCAACTTGTTCTAATTTATATTGTGGAGAATTATATTTTTTCATATTTTTATCTTCATGATGTAAGCCATACATACCGACTAGCATGAATATTATAAATAATCCAAATACAATCCATGTTTTAGGCCTTTTTAGTATCTTTATAAGTTCATTTTTTATTAACAAAAATATCATTTATATAGATCCTCCATTCATAAGTTCCATATATCTTTCTTCTAATTCTTGTTTGTTTTTATAGACTTCACAAATTTCTATATTTTCGTTTACTAATTTTTTTATTAACTTAGGAGTCATGTCTTTTTCTATAAGCAATATTATTTCATCTCCATTTGTTTTACTCCTAATAACATATGGTAGTGTCTTAACTATATCTAATACTTTTTCAATAGCAGTCTTTGTCCTTAAAATTATATCATCTTTTCCTTGATATATTCCTTTGTTACCCATCTTCTCTATAGACTGAATTACGCCTTCATTTATGAATGCTACTTTATCACATAAATTTTGAATTTCACTTAATATATGAGAGGAAATAAATACTGAGATTTCTTTTTCTTTAGATGCTTTTTTAATAAGTTCCCTAAATTCTAATATTCCTGTTGGATCTAGTCCGTTAGTAGGTTCATCTAATATAAGCAGTTTAGGATTTCCCATTAAAGCTACTGCGAGTCCTAATCTTTGTTTCATTCCAAGAGAATATTTTGAAACTTTATCATCTATTCGTTTTTCAAGACCTACAAGCTTTACTAATTCTTCTACTTCTTTTTTAGATACACTTCTAATTCTTGCTATTTGCATTAAATTTTCTCTTCCAGAAAGATATTTATATAATTCAGGATTTTCAACTACAGCTCCTACGTTTTTAAGTGCCTTTTCTTTATTTTTATTTAAATCATAACCACATATTCTTATTTCACCATTACTAGGTTGTATTAAGCCTACTAACATTCTTATAGTTGTAGTTTTTCCTGCACCATTAGGACCTAAAAATCCAAATATTTCTCCTTGTTTTATAGAAAGATTTATTCCTTTAATTATCTCAGTTTTTCCTAATGTTTTATAAAGATTTTCTATTTCTAAAACATTCATCAATTTTCCTCCTTAACGTGAGCTATACTTAGAATTATAAGTACAACAAATTAATAAATATATATATAATTTCTTAATATTTATTAAATATATTTTGAAACTCTCAATATGAAAGTCTATATAACCTTAAAATTTATTATTCTCTTAATATTTGAATTTTTTTAAAATTAATACTTAATAGTAATAAAATGTTTACAAATTATCTTATATTAAAAGTTCCAAGATTTCTAAAACAATATATTGTAAAAATTCTAGTTGAATTTTTTCTATGAGTTCTCCAACTTCACATTGCAATTTTCAAATAAACTTCTGTGAAAAATAAAAATAGAGCTTGTATTATTTAATTTAAATAAATAACAAACAACAAGCTCTATTTATCTTTTAGTTTTTCAAATTTTAAATATCTTAACTTTAAATACTTATAAAAATACTTGTAGTATAGCTAAAAGTATTACTCCTGGTATACCTAAAAAGCCTGCAATTAATGCAGTAATTGGATTTATTGCTAAGCCAAAATTAAAATTAGCACCAACTAAATTTACTACATATAATATTACAACTCCAAGCACTCCATTTATAAGAATTTTTAATGGCCATTTTAAAAGTTTTATCATTAAAAATAATAAAACTAATCCAATCAAACCATATATTATATATTGCTCATTCATAAACAAACTCCTTTTTATTATTTTGAAGAAATGTTTCTTTGTAAAACATAATCATCAGTCACTTTAATTCCTTTTGATTTAGCTATAAGTAATAGATAATCATATCTTTTTTTAGCCATTTCTTCTGCATATATTGCTACTTCAATTAATTTAGAATCATTCACATTATCGAACATACTTCGTGCTGCATCAATTTCAGACTTAGTATCTTCTAATTGCTCTATTAATTCCTTATTTACATCTATATCTTTTGTTCTATTAATTAAATATTCAATTATTCTGTTTTTATTCATATAAATACCTCCAAACACTACTATTAAAATCTTATCCATAGGTTTGAATGTATATACTTAATTTTTATATATTTTTTTAATTATAGTAACACTTTTTTTAAAGAATTCATAATATATTACTATAAAAACTTTTCACTCATATCAAATAAAAAGTTCTAACTCCCATCTATATAACACCTTTTTTTCTGGAACCCAATATCTATTGGGTTCCATTTTTAGTTCTATGATTTGTTTTATAGATTTGTTTTTAATTAGACAGTGATATTATAGTATAAGAGCGCAGTGGCGTTGGAATTTTCTTTCTACAATACTTAATAAAGATTTGTTGAATTAATTGCTTGTCACAATGTCTCATTGGGAGCATGCATTAATTAGACTAAGCTTTGTTTTAGTATTGTTAAAGTAAATTCCTCTGTCCATGAGCATTATACTATAAGATCACCATGCTTTTTTAAAACTATCTATATTTCTTTTCTACCTTCTAGTGCTTTAGATAGGGTTACTTCATCTGCATATTCTAGATCTCCACCAACTGGTATTCCTGCTGCAATTCTAGTTACTTTAACATCTAATGGCTTTAATACCTTTGCTATATACATAGCTGTTGCTTCGCCTTCTATATTAGGATTAGTTGCTAATATAACTTCTTTTACTTCTTCATTCATTCTTGCAACAAGTTCTCTTATCTTTATATCTTGTGGGCCTCTTCCTTGCATAGGTGATATATTTCCATGCAATACATGATACACTCCATTAAATTCTTTTACTTTTTCCATTGTCATTATATCTTTTGGTTGTTCTACAACACATATTGTACTCTTATCTCTATTAGGATTTGAGCATAATGCACAAGGATCTTTATCTGTAAAGTTTCCACATGTTGAACAATATTTTATTGTTCCCTTCGCTTTAACTAATGCGGTTGCAAACTCTCTTACCTCGTCATCAGGAAGATTTAATATATGTAAAGTTAATCTTTGTGCTGTTTTTTTCCCTATGCTTGGCAATTTTGCAAACTCTTCAATTAATTTTTCTATGGCTACTGGATAAAATTCCATATTACACTTCTCCTTTATATATCTCATATTTTAGCAGAGTGTTGATACCTGCATAAGCAACGCTTGGCTAAATCATTGAGCTAAAGATTCGAATTTAGATAGTTAAAAGCATACAGCTTTAAGGAATTTCCTCTATTCTGTATGCTTTATTTTTACTTAGGATTTTATTAGATAATATTTTATTTTATTATTTAAAATAATCCTCCTGGCATTCCACCAGTTAATTTTCCCATTTTGCTAGCAGTTTCTTCTTCTGCTTTTCTTAAGGCTTCATTAACTGCTGTAAGTACTAAATCCTCAAGCATTTCTACATCATCTGGATCTACTACTTCTGGCTTTATATTAATAGATTTAACTTCTTTTTTACCAGTTACTGTTACAGAAACAGCACCGCCACCTACTGATGTTTCAAATTCCTTTGTTTCAAGATCCTTTTGCATATCTTCCATTTGCTTTTGAAGCTTTTGCGCTTGTTTCATAAGGTTATTCATATTTCCTCCCCCGAAACCTCCAGGGAATCCTCCTTTTGCCATACAAATCCTCCTCTTAATAAATTTCTACTCTCTATTATAGAACATTTTCTTATTGTTTACTACATTAAAATATTGATTCTACTCGTCTAATATTTCAAAAGGCATTCCATCTAACTTTTGCTTTAGCAATTCTTCTTTGCTTAATTCACCATCTTTATTATTTTCAACTTCATACCTTACTATTATTTTATCTTTTAATACTTCAGAAAATACTTCATTAACAATTTTTTTATATTCTAATTTTTCTAATCTATTTTTATTAAAGGCATATGATGCTTCATATAATAATGTGGCTACACCATTTTCAAATTTATATGGTCTTGCAGTTACTATAGATGCATATATAACCATTGCTCTTTTTGCTTTAAATGCCTCTAATATTTCTGACCAAGCTCTTTTTATATTATCTATTGTTAAAGAAGATTCAACATTAACATTATGTTCTTCTGATACAGTAGGTTGCTCTCTTTTAACTTGTTTTTCTTGAGATTTAACTTGATTATTTGATACTACGTCAGTTGAATGTGCTTTTTCACTTATTTGTGAATTTGATACTACTTGTATCTTACCACTTTTTATGCTTTCTTCTAACTTATTTATCCTAGCAAGCATGACTTCACTTGATGTATCATATTCTATTTTACACATCTTTATTATACTAAGCTCTAAATATAATCTGCTTTGTTTACTTACTTTAGAATTAGCTTCCCCTTCTTGAAGAATTCTAATCCCTCTCATTATTTCTTCAATACGTATTTTTTTACCTTGCTCTTTTATAAGTTCAATATTTTCAAGAGACATATCTAAAATCTCTTCTGGAGTATTAGAAACTTTAACCATAAGTAAATTTCTAAAATGTCCTATTAAATCTTTTATAAATAAATGAATATCCTTACCTGAAAAAACTAATTTATCAATTATTACCATAGCTTTTTCTATATTTCTTTCTACTATTGAATTAGTTATGTCAAATAAATATTCGTTTGTAACCAACCCTAATATGCTTATTAAGTCATCATATTTTATATTGTTATCACCCATAGCTATTGCTTGATCTAATATACTTAAAGAGTCTCTCATAGCACCGTCAGCCACTCTAGCAATTAAATCTAAGCTCTTTTCATCAACACTAACATTTTGTGATTCAGTTATTTTTCTTAATCTATCTGAAATATCTTTTTGATTTATTCTTTTAAAATCAAACCTTTGACATCTAGATAAAATAGTTATAGGTAATTTTTGAGGATCAGTAGTTGCTAATATAAATATAACATTACTTGGCGGTTCTTCTAATGTCTTTAAAAATGCATTTACCGCTCCCCCTGATAACATATGAACTTCATCTAATATATAAATCTTATACTTACCCTCTTGTGGAGGATATTTTGTATCATCAATTATATCTCTTATTCTATCTATTCCATTGTTAGATGCTGCATCTAATTCCGTAACATCCATTGATAAACCTTCATTTATCTTTTTACACATCTCACATTCATTGCAAGGCTCTCCATTTTGAAGATTAAAACAATTTAATGCCTTAGCCATAACTTTAGCTGTTGATGTTTTACCTGTTCCTCTTGTTCCACAGAAAAGATATGCATGTGCAATTCTATCATTTAGAATTTCATTTTTTAATGTTGTTGTTATATGTTCCTGACCTACTACATCATTAAATGTCCTTGGTCTCCACTCTCTATATAAAGCTGTATATCCGATACGAAAAACATATACATTTCTATCTAAATGTAGACATTTATACTGTGATACAACTTATATCCTAAGACTTTCATATTGTATCTTCCTGCTTCAACGAATCTGATTTTGTAGTGATAAATCACATACTACTTTCATTTCATATAATTCTTAGCAGGCTTAAATTCCCCAGTATCGTTGGGTACATATTCAGAACCTATTTTAAGTTAGGCACTCTGAAGTGAATAATTTGCTAAATTAATTGATGCATTTAAATCTCTATCCAGTTTAAAACCACAAGAACATTTATATATTCTATCTTTAAGTTTTAAATCTTTTTTGATTTTTCCACAACAAGAACATTTTTTAGATGAAGGATACCACTTATCAGCTTCTACAAACTCTATTCCATTCTTTTTACATTTATATTGAATTTGTCTTTTAAATTCATATAATGATTGCTCTGCAATAGCTTTTGAGAGGTGTTTATTCTTCATCATATTTTTGATATTAAGAGTTTCCATCACAATTCTACTAGGTTTGGTTTTCACAATAGCAGTTGTACTTTGATGTAAATGGTTTGTTCTTATATCAGTAAGTTTTTTGTATAAATTACGAATTATTTTATTTTGTTTTTGGATATTTTTCATATCTTTTAAAGGTGTTTTATAGATAGGCTTTCTATTTTTAGTATAGCCTATAGTGTTAGCCTCGAGTTTTCTACTCACTTTACGTTGTTCACGTTTTAATTTACGTTTAAGATGTTTAACTCTTTTAGTTTTGTTAATATTCTTTTTAACTTCACCATCTGAACAAACAGCCAGCTCTTTTATACCAACATCTATACCTAAAATTTCTCCTGTCAATTCAACAGATTTAAAGTCTACGTTATATCCAACTGATAAAAACCAACTTCTACCATCAAATGATATTCTAGGATTAGAATATTTTTCATTTTTCTTTAATGTTGGTAAAGTTTTACACGTTTTAATGAAGCCAATCTTTTCACCTCTAAAGCCACCCTTAACCTTTTTTAAACTTTCATAATTTACATAAAAACTTATTTTACTTTTTCGTCTGCTTCTATATTTTGGTTTTCCAGAAAGACCTTTAAACCATCTATCCCTAGCTAAACTTGCATCTTTGACACCTTGTTTCATAACATTACTTCCAACTTCTTTAAGCCAAGTATGTGTTGTCTTTTTTAAAACATTATTTATATTCTTTCTAACATCACTTTCTTTAATGCTCTTTGAGTTTTCATTGTAATATTTTTCGCTTTCAGATAAAAAATGATTATAAGCCCATCTAGCTACTCCAGCAGATTTCCAAAATAAAACTTCTTGTTCTTTTGTGGGTTTTAATTTTATTTTAGTTGCTATTATCACCGTTTTTCACCTTTTTGCTTCATTCTTCTTAGTGTAACAACATTAATACCTACTTTTTTAGCAAATTTTCCAATGGACATCAATTCCATACGTACCATCTCCTCTTTTATTACTATATATTTATTATTATAACCAAAAGAGGATTTGTAAACATTTATTAGACTTATATATATTTTTCTCATTCACTATAATTCGCAACATTATAGTAGTCTTTCCATTACTGGTAGACCTCTTATGCTTTCACATAAGCGTAGACTATATCTTTATCTCTAAATAAGAGATACGGTATTTTTCTTCCACCCTTAGCTTGTGGTTTTACTCTCCCTCAAGGAGATAGTCGTTGAAGGTTATCCATATCATATATGACTTAGGACATTCCCTGCTAAACACCCATTGTAAAAACCCTTAGTGCCTAACGTATCTTATATGTCATGATTATCCATTTATAAGACCTAATTAGATTTTATTTCAACATAGGTTATCCTTACGCTTTTTTCTGCTTTCGCACCGTTACACTTGCTATTTCTAGCTTTGCTTTGGTAGTAAGGCTTTAGGGGTTAAAAGCAATTAACTCCGAGTCTGCACCTATCGCTAGATACAGAGGGCTTTCTGTTTTTTAAATCTATACTTCTATACATATTTGTATAGTTTTGTTTAAATTTGTTGCAACAGTTTAGTTACCCAAAGGTTTACTCCACCTTTCTTTTTCCTTTAAATATATATTTATTATACACTAATAAATATCAAATGATAAATTATATAGACTATATTTATTATAATTATCATGCTCTTATAAATTTAATGTATTATTTAAATTGATTTAATATAAAAAATATGAACGTTGTTATTAAATATGCCCATGTGTTAAAATGAATATTAGTATTTTAATGAAAGATTATGTTTAAACTGATTTTTATATATTAATAAGTTACACAAATTATAATTATCTAAATACTTAAACATAACTTAATACAAATTTTGGAGGTAATTAAAATGAGTTTATATGATGATAAATATTTAGAAATAGCTAAAAATATTTTAGATAATGGATATTATGATAATAATAGAACTGGAATGCCTACTTATAAAATACCCCATCAAGTAATGCAATTTAATTTAGAAAAAGAATTTCCTATATTAACTACTAAATTTGTTGCTTTTAAAACAGCTGTTAAAGAACTTTTATGGATTTTTAAGGATCAATCTAATGACGTAAAAAAACTTCAAGAACAAAACGTACATATTTGGGATGAATGGGAAATGGAAGATGGAACTATCGGAACATCTTATGGTTGGGTTGTTAAAAAATTTGACCAAATAGATAAACTTATAGATTCTTTAAAAAATAATCCTCAAGATAGAAGAATGATGCTTAATTTATGGCAAATACCTTATTTAGATGGTGGAGCTCTTTGTCCTTGTTGCTTCCTAACTATGTGGGATGTAACTGATGGTAGACTTAATTGTATGCTTGTACAAAGAAGTGGAGATTGGCCACTTGGAATTCCTTTTAATACCAGCCAATATGCTGTATTAGTTCATTTAATTGCTCAAGTAACAGGTCTTAAACCTGGACTATTTACTCATGTAATAAATAATGCACATATTTACGAAAACCAAATTGATGGAATGAAAACCCAATTAGAAAGAAAAGCTCAAGCTTATGATGCTCCAAAGCTTTGGATAAATCCTGAAATTAAAGATTTTTATGATTTTACTCCTGATGATATTAAACTTGAAGATTACAAGCATCATGAATCAATAAAAATGCCTGTTTCAGTTTAAAATTTAGTTGAGTGCTAATATATGCATAAATAAAACTAGGCAGAGTAATTGAACTTAAGAATACTAAAATGATTATATGATTTAAATGAGATATTAAAAGGGGGCTTATAAATGTTATCAATAATAGTAGCTATTGCTAAAAATAATGTTATTGGAAGTGATAATAAATTAATTTGGCATATTTCTGAGGACTTAAAAAGATTTAAAGAAATTACAAGCAGAAAAACTATTGTAATGGGAAGAAAAACTTTTGAATCTCTTCCTGGAGTATTACCTAATAGAAAACATGTGATTTTAACTAGAGATAAAAATTTTAAAGTTAACTCTGAATGTGTAGAAATAATTTATGATTTCGAGGAATTATTAAATAAATATAATAACTCTGACGATGAAGTTTTTATAATTGGTGGTGGAGAAATTTATAAACAGCTATTACCTTATTCTAATAAACTGTACTTAACAAAAATCAATAAAGATTTTAATGGGGATACTTATTTTCCGCAAATAAATTATGATGATTTTAAAATAGATTATGAATCAGATGTTATAACTGATGAAAAAAGCGGATTAGAATATAACTTTATAAATTTAAGTAGACTTTCTTAGTTGAAATCTTACACTCTCTTATATATTAAAAAAGAACAAGAAAATGAGGGAATTTAAAATTTAAATTCCCTCATTTTCTTATCCTATTGTTTTGTCCTATATTGTTAATCCTATTGAAGAATAACCTAATTTAATTCGAAAAAAAATCCTTCATTCTCTGTGAAGGTTTATGTATATAAACCGTGCACCTCGCTTCGATAAAAATTCCCTATACGTTACCTTTGCAGTTAGCTCAGACCAGATTGATCCACGGCACATGCAGTGTGCACTTATCGCTGCTTCCTTCCGGACCTGACGAGGTTCATACGCTTTCATTGCGTGGGACCCAGTCATCAACACCACTTACAAAGGTCAGACTATAAAAAATTAATACCTCTACGAGGAATTCAATCCTGCTATAGCGGATTGCAGGTTACAGGGCACCGCTAACTCCCCATCTAGCACGGAATGGTGGTATGAAGAGGATTCGAACCTCAATAATTCTTTTTCTTAATGAAAAGTATCTGCCTCCATTAGGCATCAAACCATATTAAGTACTATACATTTTTTATACTTTTACATCATAACACATACCATCTATAAATACAAGATAATACTATTAATATACTTTTGTAAATATATATATTATTATGAATTTATCTTAAATTTTTCCTTAATATTAATATTTATTTAAATTAAAAACATTAATATTTTTCTATTGCCAATTCATAATATCATATATATTTTTTTGATTCAACCTTTTGTTTAAATATTATTTAGGCACATGAAAATAAATAACAAATCCAAAGTTTCCATGAATATTTTTCTTTATATTTCACCATATTTAACTTATATATTTTTAAACAAAAAATAAGAAACACATAATCTAAATTCATTAAAAAATGTGTTTCTTAAGTATATATTTTGTTAAACTCTATAATCTATCTACATGTCATAAATAGAAAAACCAATAAATTCTTGGCGGAGAAAATGGGATTTGAACCCATGATAGAGCGTGAACCCTATACACGCTTTCCAGGCGTGCTCCTTCAACCACTCGGACATTTCTCCAAAGGCATAATGCTTTTTTATAATATCATATAAAAATGCCTAATTCAACTGAATATTTTGTATCTTATTTTTAATTTTTCTAATATAAATAATTAAAGAAAGCCCGAAAATTATTCCTATTATACTTATTAATTGAGCAACTCTTACTCCACCCAACATTAAACTATCAGTTCTAAGTCCCTCAATAAAAAATCTACCTACAGAATATAAAACAATATAACTAGATATAACTATTCCCTTATTATTTTTTTTCTTTTTATAAAGTATACTAATTAGAATAATACATACTACTAAATTCCAAATAGATTCATATAAAAATGTAGGATGATAATATGTTCCATTAATATACATTCCTTTTTGTATAAACTGTGGAAACTTACTTATAAATTCATAAGTTACTTCTCCTCCATGTGCTTCACTGTTCATAAAATTTCCCCATCTACCAATAGATTGAGCCAATATTATCGATGGAGCTACCACATCTAAATAATCTAAAAAATTTATTTTTCTTACTCTTGCATAAACAAATGCAGCTATTAATCCAGCTATTAATCCACCATGTATAGCTAAACCACCTTGTCTTATATTAAATATATCAAGTACATTTTCTTTATAATTTTCAAATTCAAATAAAACATAATATAATCTTGCTCCAATAATAGCTACTGGAAAAGATACAAGAAATCCATCACTTAAAATATCAAAGCTTAAATTCTTCTTATTGCAATTATAATAAGCCAATATTAACCCAAATAGAACTCCAGTTAAAATTATAATGGCATACCATCTAATATCAAAATTTCCTACTTTAAAAGCTATTGGATTCATAAATACCACACTCCTCTTCATTTGTATCTTATTTTATTTAATTGGCTATGTTTTAAATATATGTTGATATATGCATAAGCAAAGTGGACTGAGTAATTGAACTTTGCCTATTGCATATATCAACACTCTGCTAAAACATAGCCATTTAATTAAATTTTTTATCGTACTTAGGACTTATTATTTTATAAATACAAGTACTTAAAATTATTCCTAATACACACCCAACTAGCACATCTGATGGATAGTGAACATATAAATACATTCTCGAAAATCCTATAAGTGCTGCTAATAAAAATGCACCAATTCCCATTCTTTTATTAGCTTTATAAATAATAGTTGCTGCTGCAAATGAAGACATAGTATGTCCAGATGGGAATGAAAAACTATTAGGTGCCTTTATAAGTAATTCTATATTTTCAACAAAATTAAAAGGTCTTATTCTTCCAACTAGTGGTTTTATGATTCCATCACCAATTAATACACCAATACATAATGTACATAACATTATAAAACCATATTTTCTATACTTATTATTAGATATAAATGCTAATCCTATAATTATCCATACTAATCCCATATTTCCTAAAGAAGTTATTATAGGAACAATCTTATCCATCATCGGACTATGTAAGTTAATACGTATAAACTCCAAAATTTTGTTATCAAACATTTGAATAAATTGCATTAATATCCTCCAAACCATAAATTTTTTACTACTATTTTTAATGTATATTGTGAGTAATTTTTATTATAACATATACTATAATAATTTATTTTTATTAAGTTTCCTTTTTAACTGAAAGAATTCCATAAGTAATTTTGAACATTCTTCATCATATAACCAATTAACATTAACAAACGAATCTAACTTTCTACTATCTATAAGGTTTATTACAGAACCACAAGCTCCCATGTCCTTATTAAATGTCCCTATATGTAATTTTGATATTCTGCTTTGAATTATAGCACTAGCACACATAGAGCATGGTTCTAAAGTAACATACATTTCCGTTCCTTTTAATCTCCAGTCATTTAAAATTTTTGATGCCTTTCTTATTGCTAATATCTCTGCATGAGCTGTTACATCATTTAATGTTTCTTTTAAATTATGAGCCTTTGATATAACTATGTTATCCTTTACTATAACTGCACCTATTGGAATTTCACCTTTGGACATTGCTATCTTTGCTTCTTCTTTAGCAATATCTAAAAAATTCATATATTTTCCCTCCATAAAAATCAATATATTAATTTTTGATTATATCTCTGTTTTAAATATGTATTGATATATGCAATACTCTGTTAAAACATAATCTACTTTAAAAAAAGACTGCTGATTATTTTTGCCAGCAGTCTTTTATGATTATTCGTTATCTGTAAATATTCTAACTTTTTTAATTCTATTTTTATCTATATTTTCTACGATAAATTTCATATTATCGCACTCAATTTCTTCTTTTTCTTCAGGCATTCTTCCAAGCTCTCCAATTATAAGACCTCCAATAGAATCAAATTCATCTGATTCCATATCAGTACCTATTAAATCACCAATATCATGAAGTCTCACACTACCATCTACTATATATTCATTTTCTTTAATGACTTCAATACTTGTATTAGCTTCATCATATTCATCTTCTATATCACCAACAATTTCTTCTACCAAATCTTCTATAGTAATTATTCCAACAGTACCACCATATTCATCTAACACAACAGCAATATGATTTCTTTCTTTTTTCATTTCCTTAAATAATTCTACAATCTTTTTAAATTCAAACGTATAGAAAGGTTCTCTTATATATTTCGTCATTTTAAAGTTTTCTCTAGGATTTTCAAGCATTAATAAATCCTTCACATTTAATATACCAATAACATCATCTATAGTTTGATTATAAATCGGTATTCTAGAAAATTGTTCTTCTTTTATAATCTTTAATACATCATCATAAGTTGATTCTGAATCTAAAGCAGTAACATCAACTCTTTGAACCATTACATCCTTTACTTGAAGATCAGCGAAATCAAATACATTAAATATCATTTCTTTTTCAACATTTTCTAATACGCCTTCTTCTTCACTTACACCTACCATTGTTTTTAATTCTTCTTCAGTAATAAATGGTTCAGTAGCTTTAGGATCTGCACCTAAAATTTTTATAAAAAATGATGATATAGCTGTAAATATATATACAAAAGGTTTAAATATAGTAACTATTAACTTTATAGGTTTACCAACTTTTAAAGCAACAGAATCTGATCTTTGCTTTGCAATAGATTTAGGCGTTATTTCACCAAAAATTAATACTAATACAGTCATAATTCCTGTAGCTATTCCTACTCCACCTGAACCAAATATATTAGTTGCAAGCACAGTAGCAAGTCCTGATGCTGCAATATTAGCTATGTTATTACCTATTAATATAGCTCCTAATAATTTATTTGGATCTTCTGTAAGTTTTTCTACTAATTTTGCTCCTGGTACGCCTTCTTCCACCATATGTCTTAGTCTAATCTTATTTATAGACATTAATGCTGTTTCTGACATTGAAAAAAATGCTGACAGCATAAGTAATATTATTAAAGTTACTATCTCCCACGTATAACTAGGGTCCAAAAAAAATCACTCTCCTAATTGATTTAATAATTATATTTTACTCAACATTATATCATAATATTATTAAAAGTAATATATTGGATTAATATAAAAAACACATGCTTAAAAAATCAACATATTCATTAATTTTTAAGGCGATGTAATTTTATAAAGAATAAAAAAGTCACACCATTAAAAATGATGTAACTTTTTTTACAGATGATCTTACATATTATTTTTAAGAAAAATATTAACCAACTTTTCTATCTCGGTATTTAAAGCTAGTTGAACTATTTCACCATTATTTAATTCAAAATTATATTTTTTAAGACCTTCAATATTAGTAGTATAGAACTTTTTTATTTTTGAATTATTATCTTTCTTAGATTCTAAAGCATATAAATTCTTTATAGAACTCTTGTCCATTTTTAAAACAATTTTTCTTTTACTCATATTAAATATTTTAGTTATAGTTAAAGTTCCATCAAAAAATTCATACTCATAATCAACATATATACACATACTACTTAAAAATAAGAATACAGATAATACTATCAATGATACCGCTATCATTAATGATAAAAAAAATATAAATAAAGATAGTATAAATAATACTATTGAAATCTTTTTCATGACTTGGCTACTTTTATGTGATTTGTCTGAAGGAATAAATTGTTCAGCAAAAATCTCCATGCAATATACTTCCTTTCTTTTGTTGTGACTTGTGTGTTTTTACTAATTACTTAATTTGTATAACATGAATTTAGTTTACATATATATATTTTAATTGAATTTACTAAAAAATGCATTATAAAATTTAATATTTCCTTGATTTCGTTAAACTGCACAAAATTTAATACATAATTCCCCCTATAATGAACAAAAAGATTTCAATAACATGTGTTTATATGCTTTAATATAGTATTTGTATGTACATAAGTTGAAGTAAGCCGAGTAATTTGACTTAGCAATGGCAAAATGAGTATAGTCTAATAATACATTAAGATAAGTACTTTACATGAAGCTTTTTAGTCATATTTTATGTTTATTTGAATTGTGATATAATAAATATATAAAAAAGTGCCATGCTGGTAACATGGCACTCTCCTAGAACGTTTTTTAGTTTTAGGGCTATTAGATTTTTAACGGTTAAGGAAAAGAATGCTTATCTTTTAGGATTAGATGGGGCATTCTTTTCATTTGTTTTAAAATAAAATTTAAAACCTTTTATATCTATTTTTTATTATACTAATTGCTTAGCCTTATTGTTAATAATAGAAATTTATATTATAACAATTTTTTGGCAATACTTTAACCAAAGATTGTTTCTCTTTTGCAGTAAAATTATTTCCCTTTAAAGAAACTGTTTTTAAATTAGGAAGCTTCTTTAAAATATCTATAAGCTTATTCATATCTGTAAGCTTAGCAGATTGTATAGAACACACTCTAAGATTAGTCAGCTTACTTATATCCTCTATGTCATATAATTCGTCATCTCTTATTACAATTACATTAAGATCTTTAAGATTTTCTATTCCTTTTAACGTACTAACATTTGCATTTACAAATGTTAAATTAGTTACACCTTTGAATTCTTCTTTTAAGAAATCGCCATATTCTCTACCTACTTTTGCTTTAAGTATCTCTCTAAAATTTAAATCTTTTACACCAAATATAGGATTATCAACCCATTTACCGTCATGTCCCATACGATAACCGTCTATAATTGTATCATGAGCCATATACCCACGCATACTTTCATTAGAATATTTATCATATCCTGTATAAAAATAATACCAATCACAATCTATTAACTGCCAACCACTTTCTTCATATACACCTATACCATACTTCCAACCTTTACTATCTTGCTTCCAAGCTGCATCAGCACTAATTGGATTTAACGCCAATACTGATACCACTAATAATAAACTTATTATTACTTTTCTTAACATTAACCTCTTCATCTTATTATTTCTCCTTCATATTTCCTATAATCATACTATCGCCAAACATTATTATTAAAAGTGCAATTTTCAAATTTCACACTTTCACTGCTATCTTTTAAATAATCACACTTATTACCGCTTACCTCTGAATCCTTTACTGTTATTTTGCTGCTCTTTCCACAACTAAAGAAGCATGTCTTACCAACATTAAAATCTGTATCTGATGATCTTGAATTATTTTTTATTATACATTTATCTAGTAAGACATTTGAGCCTTCATGATATGGTAAGTCTGCACCTGATACTCCAATGAAACCATATTCAAAGTTATTATTACCTGATAATTCACATTTTTCAAATATAATATCCTTTGATCCTGATATATCTATTATATTGCCGTAAGCTTCATGATCAATTATTTTATTTTCTGTAAATTTGATATCTTCACAACCATTAATCCTTAGTGCTTCAAAAGAACAATGATCTATTATACATTTTGATGCGTTTAGCCCTTTTACATTGCCTAAACTTAATCCTACACTGCCACATCCATATAGTTCTGAATTCATTATTGAAATATCAGTACTATTGTGGAAGCTAAGTACCCCTGCATTACAATGATATGGTTCTGGTGTGTGTCCTGCAATAATGTTTTTTATAGTAACATTACTAACATTATTAAAGTTCATTATTTCAGCATAACGAGAATCTATGTTTATTTCTACCTGTCCTGGTCCCATTCCCTCAATTGTCAAATCATGAATATTTTGAATGTTTAATTCTTTTCCATCATATACATTTTTCCATATTACTGAATTATCAATATTATTAACTTGTTTAATATTTGATAAATTATATACTCCTGGTTTTAATATAATCCTCTTGTTGGAACCTATGGCATTAACAAGTTCCTTAGCATTTTCAACAGTAACCTCAACCATTTCATCTTTTGATGTATTTATTGATGATGTTGACTCTGCATTCGTTGATGTTGTCCACTGAGTAATTGTTGATACTGGTATCCTATTGGCTGACAATGCACCATCAGAACCTAATTTATATCCATCAATTGTTGTGTCATGAGCCATATAACCAGATGATTCGAAATAATACCACTTTCCATCTATTACATCCCATCCCTTAGCATATGAATTATCCTCTGTATACCACCATCCATTAGAATCTTGTTTCCATGCTGCACTTGCTCCTATTGGAGCAAATGCCAATACTGACGCTGCTATTAATAAACTGGATATTACTTTTATTAATTTTAACTTTTTCATTACTATTAATCCCCCTAATTTACCTAATAACATAATTGTATACCATTTCCACAATTTATTAAATATGTAATATAACTCAATATAAAATATTAATTTCACTATTCATATTCGACTTAATTTCTTATTCATAGGCATCTATATATTAAAATTCCAGTATATAATATTGCTTAATACTTCTAAATTAATAATGTTGTTTACTTATATTAAAAATTTATTAAACACTCAATAATATTTTTAATATGCAATTAATTTTCTTAATACATATCTATTTAGTACTATATTAATATTTAATGGTGAAAATATACAGGTTGTATCTGACAGACTTGGTCATAAAGATATAGCGACTACATTGAATACATATACTCACATAATGGAAGATATGAAAAATAATACTGCTAGCTTATTAGATAATATTTTTAAATATAGTCCTAGTACAATATAGTACCAAAAAGCTGAATAAAAAATTTAGTACAATTTATAGTACAATATTGAATATAACAAATGCCTCAACCATTGTGGTTAAGGCATTTTCTATATAATCATGGTATCCCCAGTAGGAATCGAACCTACATCTGTCCCTTAGGAGGGGACTGTTCTATCCATTTAACTATGAGGACTTGAATTATGAAATTATATATTAAATTTTATTATAGTTATTATCCATTGTCAAGTAATGCTATTTATACAATCCATCTCCACAAAGTTCATTTAAAATATCATCTTTTATTAATGTTGGTATTTTAATATAAAGGCGAATCTGACATTGGAATTTACTTTTTAGAATCCTTAAATGAGAAACCAAAAATAAGTACCCAAATTTTATATTTAGCTAAACAAACTTTCACCTATTACAAAATTTAATTTAAAAAACACATTAATCAAGCTATTGTTAATATATGTTGAGATATGCAATATGTAAAGTTGGCATTGTAATTGGACTTTGAGAATACTTAAGTGAGAATCTAAAAGTAAGTGTCCAAATTTTACATTTGGCTACACGAACTTTCACACAGTGCATTTTATATTTAGCTTTTCGAACTTACTCAGCGAAGTCGAGTTTCCTTTTAATATTCTCACATTTACTGCTTGTCTCAATTTTATATTGGGAGCAAGCTAAAATGGGACTATACTCATTTTCGCATTCCAACCAAGTTAAATTACTAAAAACATTACTTTATATTAATGTTGGTATTTTAATATAAAGGCGAATCTGACATTGGAATTTACTTTTTAGAATCCTTAAGTGAGAAACCAAATTTTACATTTGGATTTTCGAACTTACTCAGCGAAGTCGAGTTTCCTTTTAAAATTTGAATTAATTGCTTGTCAAAAGTAAATGTCCAAATTTTATATTTGGTAACATGAACTTTCACACAGTACAATGTTTCATTGGGAACACGCATTAATTAGACTAAGCTTTATTCTAGTATTCTTAAAGTAAATTCCTTAGCTCAGTGAGCTTTATATTAAAATATTCAACATATTATTTAAGTTTTTTACTAAGTTCTAAATAGCTATCTTCTACTTCTTCTAATGGTAAGTTTCCTTTAATTAATTCTTCTTCTGGCTTTTGTTTTAATTTATTATAGAATTCTAATCCCATTTCTATATTATTTTTATCATTATTACTTTTATCTATAATATAAAACAACATATCTTCTGCTTTATCTAACTTATTCATTAATTCGTAAAACTTAAAGATTTGCATATCACTTTCTAATGGAACATCATATTCTCTTAAATCATTTATTAAACATTCTATATCTTTAATATACTTATCACTATTAATCTCTTCTTCATCATATATTTCATAAAAAGCTTGTAGTGATTTTAAATAATAATTTAACATCATTGATTCATCGTTGTCTTTTAAGCAAATCTTTCCTTGTAATTGTAATAATTCTCCCAGTGCAATATATTTTCCTAAATTATAAGAAGCATCTTTACTAATTATTTCCCTAACACTATTAAATGATAAGGTATCAATAGCATTAATATCTAATCCTACTAAATTTCTAAGCTGATTATTTACTGCAATTTTAGCCTTTGTTATTTCCTCATTTATTAAATTTTTATTTACTTCTTCTTTTATTAAATCTAAGCTATTTTCCATCTCTTTCATATAATCATTTTTAAACATTAATCTCTCACTTCCCAATAACTAATATTCGAATTTAAATACCTTATTAACTTTCTTCCTTACTAAGTCTACTATTTTAGTAATTAATGGAGCTGATAATATTATTACTACTAAAGATATTATCCAATGTCTTAATTTTAATTTTTCTAATGTGAAAATAATTCTTCCTATTGGAGTAATAAACGCAAGTATAACTATTCCAAACATCAAAACTACTAAACAAAATTTAAATGTTGTTAAAGGTCTTGATACTTTAAGTAAAATAATCATACTAACACCTGAAAACATAAGTAATGCTAAAGTTCTACTGTACTCTATGGAAGCTCCTATATAAAATGAACTTATAAATGTTAATGTTGTAAACAATGCTAAGAATATACCATTGGGAATACTCACAGTTAAAATTCTATGTAAAAACCCTTTCTTTACTCCACCTTCGTTAGGAAGTAACGCCAAGAAAAATGCTGGAATACCAATTGCACAACTTCCCACTAATGACATTTGTATTGGTAAAACTGGAAATGGTAAAAATAACAATGAAAAAACTAAAGCTAATATTATAGAGTATACTGTTTTTGATAAAAATAGTTCAGCAACTCTTTCTAAATTATTTATTTGTTTTCTTCCTTCTTCAACAACCTTAGGTAACGCTGAAAAATCTGATTTTAACAATACTAACTGTGCCACTGCTTTAGTTGCATCTGATCCATTTGCCATAGCTATTCCACAATCTGATTCTTTTAACGCAAGTACATCATTTACTCCATCACCAGTCATAGCAACTGTATGACCTGAATTTTGAAGTGATTTAACTATTCTCTTCTTTTGATGAGGCGTTACTCTTCCAAAAACAGTGTTATTTTTAATCATTTCATTAAATTTTTCTTCATTTTCCGGAAGATTTCTAGCATCTATTGAATTTTCCCATCCATTTACTCCTGCTTTTTTAGCAACAGTTGAAACTGTCAGTGGATTATCACCTGATATTATTTTTACTTCTACATCTTGTTTATTAAAATAATCTAATACAGCCGGTGCTTGTTCTCTGATTATGTCTTCTATTAATATTAAAGCTACAGCTTCAATCTCTCCACTTAATTTATAATTAAGTTTATTGTTTTTAACCTTAGCTAAAAGTAATACTCTTCTTCCTTTTGCTGCTTCTTCATCTACTAATGATTTAATGCTACTATATTCTTTATTTAATATAATTTCTGGTGCTCCTATTACCCACGTACCTAAATTTTCAAAGGTAGCACCGCCCCACTTTCTTTTAGAGGAAAATACTATCTTATTTGTGCATTTTAAATCATTATTAAAATCTTTATATATTTCTAAGATGGCTTTTTGAGTTGCATTATTACTAGGTAAATTGTATGTAAGTGCTGCTAATACTGTATCTATTTCTCCTGATTTAATATCACTAATATTTTTTATGTCAACTAATTTTAAATTTCCTTCTGTTAATGTTCCTGTTTTATCTAAACATAATACATCAACTCTTGCTAAAACTTCTGTTGAACATAATTCTTGAACTAGTGTATCATATTTGGCTAGTTTAACTATTGCAACTATGAATGTAGCACTTGTTAAAAGAACCAATCCTTCTGGAATCATACCTATAATTCCAGCTACAGTTCCAATTGATGCTTGTTGCCATGTTACATTGTTTATCATAAGTTGAGTTACTGTAAGTAAAATTGATAACGGAATTATTATCCATATTATTACTCTAAATATTTTATTTATAGCATTTTGTAATTCTGAATTTATTAATTTAAATTTCTTAGCCTCTTCTGCAAGTCTAGATGCATATGTTTCTTTTCCAACATTAGTTACTTTAGCATACGCTTCTCCAGCTACAACAAAACTTCCAGAAAATAATTTATCATCACTATATTTTATAATAGAATCAGATTCTCCAGTTAACATAGATTCGTCAACCTCTAGTTCTACTGATGAAATAACTTCACAATCTGCTAGTATTTGCGCTCCTGTATCCAAATACAATATATCATCTAAAACAATTTTTTCTAAAGGTATTTTTTTTACCTCTCCATTTCTTAGAACATTAGCATAAGCTTCATTTATAACAGATAATTTTTCTAATGTTTTTTTAGCTCTAAGTTCTTGTGCTATACCAATTAAAGTATTAACTAATATAACTCCTGCAAATATTGAATTTTTAGGTGATCCAGCTATTATAACTACTATTGCTAATATTAAATTTATAGTATTAAAACTAGTGAATAAATTAGCTCTAATTATTTGCCATAATGTTCTTGATGGAGCTTTCGGAATATAATTAACTTTTCCTTCAGCAATTCTTTCAGTTACTTCTTTATCACTAAGGCCTATAAGATCATTGTTTTTCTCTAGTGCATCTGTATCCATTTGATCCTCCTCTGCTTTATTTATCTTCATTTTATTTATCGTAATTTTTTTAAATAATTAACAATATTTTATCTACTATAATAATTATATCCTTTTTTATATTATTTTCCTTTAATTTTATATTAAAATAATTTTAAATATATCTTATTATTGGTTTTAAAATTATTATTTTAGGGCTAGAATTAAATTTGTGTGCTTATCCTTTAAGTATTTGCTGCTATCTTTTAAATAATGCATTTTTATAATATACTATATTTATGTAGTAATTAAAATTAAGGATGTGTAAACATGATAAGAACAATAACATTTTCTATAGCCATAATTTTTAGTTTATTATTTGTATCTATGAATAAATTTAAAATTAAATCCTTAGAAAATAAGGGGAATTTAGAAGAAAAAAAAGAATTTATTCATAAAGTTACTTCTAAGTGGGCAAGATTTGTAATGAAAGCTTGTGGTGCAAGAATTAATGTGGTAGGATTAGAAAATATACCTAAAGATGAGACTATATTATTTGTATCTAATCATCAAAGTAATTTTGATATTCCATTATTACTGAGTTCTATTGATGTCCCAAAAGGCTTTATCGCAAAAAAAGAATTAGAAACTGTTCCATTTATTAGTACATGGATGAAATACATAAATTGCGTTTTCATGGATAGAAAAAACTTAAGGAAGTCTGCTGAAGCAATAGTTCAAGGAATTAGCATACTTAAAACTGGCTATTCTATGGTTATATTTCCAGAAGGTACTAGAAGTAAAGGAAAAGAAATTAGTGACTTTAAAGCTGGTAGTTTTAAATTAGCTTTAAAATCAAAATGCGTTATAGTTCCTCTTACTATTAATGGAACTTACAAATTATTAGAGCAAACTAATAGAATAAAGCCTGCAAATGTAGAGCTTGTAGTACATGCACCAATTTATACAAAAGATTTAACAAAGGAAGAACAAGATGAACTTCCAAATAAAGTTAGATCAATAGTATGTAGTAAATATAAAGATAATTAGCAATTTCAAGATTTATAAATTTCAAAATTTGTAAATTTTTTAGATTTGACATTATATAAACTACTCTGTTAAACTTATTTTATTTGACTTATGTAAATTAAGTAATATAAAGTAACCAATTTTAGATAAAAGAAACGAGGATATTTAATGAACGATAACAAATTTTATTCTTTAGGTCTTAAAGACACAATTGTAAAAGCAATAGAGGATTTAGGATTTAATACCCCTTCTCAAATACAAGAAGAAAGTATACCTGTAACACTAGAAGGTTTTGACTTAATTGGTCAAGCACAAACTGGTACAGGAAAAACTGCTGCGTATGGTTGTCCTATACTTAGCAGATTAAATGACACGAACGGAATTAAAGCACTTATTTTAGCTCCTACAAGAGAGCTTGCTGTACAAGTAAATGATGAACTTAAAAAGCTTTCAAAATATGAAAAAGCAAATGTATTACCTGTTTATGGTGGAGAGTCTATCGATAGACAAATCAAAGCCTTAAGAAGAGATAACATTGATATTGTTGTTGGAACTCCTGGAAGAGTGTTAGACCTTATAAACAGAAAAATACTTAAATTAAATACAGTAGATTTCCTAGTATTAGATGAAGCTGACGAAATGCTTAATATGGGATTCATCGAAGATATTGAAACTATAATAAGTAATACTCCTGCTGAAAGACAAACTTTATTATTCTCTGCTACTATGCCTGCTCCAATAGCAAAATTAGCTAAGAATTACATGAAAGCAGATGCTAAGCACGTAGCAATAAAGAGAAGTTCACTTACAGTATCTAAAATAGAACAAAACTATTTTATGATTAACAATAAACATAGACTTGAAGCACTTTGTAGATTATTAGATTTAGATAATCCTTCTTCTGCTATAATATTCTGTCGAACTAAGAGAGGTGTTGACGAATTAGTTGAAGAACTTCAAGGTAAAGGATATGTAGTTGAGGGTATGCATGGAGATATGTCTCAAGTTCATAGATTAACTACTTTAAAGAAATTTAAAGATGGTTCATTAAACTTATTAATCGCAACTGATGTAGCTGCTAGAGGTATTGACGTTGACGGTATTACACATGTAATAAATTATGATTTACCACAAGATGTAGAATCATATGTTCATAGAATAGGAAGAACTGGTAGAGCAAATAGAACTGGTACTGCATATTCTTTAGTAACTCCAAAAGAATTAGGTATGCTTAAACAAATTCAAAGAGTAACTAAAAGTACAATAACAGAAAAATCAGTTCCAACAGCTAATGAAATACATAGTAGAAAATTCACTAATATAGTTAATGAAATTAAAGAAACTATTGATAGTGGTGATTTTAGCACATTTGTTCCAAGTGCTATAGAATTAAATGAAGCTTATGATCCAATTTCTATAATAGCATCTTTAATGAAAATAAAATTCGAAAATGAAAGCAGTTTTGAATATAATACTGATACATTAGATGCACCTAGTGCTTCAAAAAATGATGTACGTTTATTCTTCTCTGTTGGAAAGAAAGATGGCTTAACTCCAAAAATCTTAATAAACTACATAAAAGATCAAAGTAGAGTAAGACCTGCTGCTATTGGTAAAATAGATCTTATGGATAATTTCTCATTTGTGACTATAGATGAAGATGTTTCTTCTAAAGTATTAGAGAAATGTATCGGCGGTAAAATAAATAGAAAAAAAGTTAATGTTGAAGTAGCTAATAAAAGAAAATAATATTTAGAACTTTTATAAAATTAGGGAAGATTTAATCTTCCCTAATTTTAATTTTCTATATAGCTTTTAACATCTATTATTTTAGAGTCTTCATTTAATGCATATTTTTTAGGCATAGATATTTTAAGTACTCCATTTTCTAATATTTTTATAATTTTACTTTCGTCTATAGATTCTATCTTATCAAATTCTTTTTTATAATTTTTCTTTACCATATAATTTGATGAAAGCATCCCTATATGTTGTGATACTTTTTCCATCTTATTTAAATTTATTGATAACTTTCCAGGATTATATTGTATACTGGTTTGTCTTAAATCTACTCCATTCAACTCAATAGTCAATATATACATATCATTATATTCTTCTAATTTTATAAATTCAGCTACATCTTCATTTTGTAAATCTTCTGATTCTTGAGAATATTCTTCTTCATATTCTTGATCTAATTCATTTATTAAACCTGATAAGTCTATATCATCAAAAAAAGATCCTATCATATTTCCCAAATTTCCTATATTTATAGTTCCCCCAAATTTAAATGGAAACATTCTAAACATCTATATACTCCTTAATAATTACTCTAATTCATATTATTAAAAATAATTTTAAATGTTAAATTTTATTTCTTGCTATTCAATGTCTTCTTAAAAAATTCTATATCATTTAAGGTTTGTTCTCTTAATGAATTATCTAATCCACCTCTACCTAATCTATCGCATAATGATACTAATGCTATATCATCTACACTGACATCTTTTAGAATGCCTTCAACATCTTGAAATTTGGTATTTTTAATAACAAATAAACTCTGCATATGCCATCTTATTAATTTTCTAACATATGTTATAAATTCCTGACTCTCATTAAAATAATTTAAAAATTCTTCTGCCATTTCTGCTCCAACTTTATCATGATCATATGAAGTCAATCTTCCTTTTCTCATTTTAGTAGTAGGCTTTTTTCCTATATCATGTAATAATAAAGCCCACATAAATATTCTGTTATCATTACTTATTTCACGTCTTTTAGCACCTTCATCAACTACCATCATTGTATGTATAAATACATTCCCTTCTGGATGATACTTTGGATTTTGAGGTACTTCTTTTAAATCTTTAATCATTGATAGTGGATATTTATCAAAACTACCTTTATGCAATGCTTCATTTAAAAATAAAGATGGTTTTTCATCATTAAGTAAATGATTCTCTATCTCTAAAAATATCTTTTTCTCTTCCATTTTATTATTCTCTCCTATACGTATGGTTCTACTAAGAATCTTTAATAAAGTTAGTATTCCTAAAAAACATCTTTATTATGATTTTTTATTTTTAGTATTCTTAAGTGAGAGTCGGAATTTTATATTTCGCTCCTCGAACTTACTCAGCGACTATCAGAAGTCGAGTTTCCTTTTTACATTTCGTCCACAAGCTTTATACTATAATATCAACACTCTATTAAAACAGTTCTAATGTATTTATTATAAGTTTCTTTATTTCTTTATGTTTATTAGGCATATCATCTTTAGTATTAATTAATTTAATTAAACTAATTAAATCAACTAGCTTAGATATTTTATACCATTCATCAATTAATTTATCATCTGAATATTTATTATACTGTTTTTCAAATATTTTAATTAAATCATTATCAAAATACTCCTCATATCTAAATAATTCACCTATATCTATCAATGGATTTCCTGCCATAGAAAATTCCCAATCTATTATTGCAGATATTTTATTATCTTTTACAAGTATATTAGTTCCTTGAAAATCGCCATGAATTAAAGATATATTTTTATCTAATTCTAATAACATTTCTTTATTATAATTTACTATATAATTTATTTTCTTAACTATATTATCACCTAATCTATTTTTAAAATTTATCCCCATATTTTCTTCATACCATGTATATAGCGGGGATAACTTGTGGATTATATTTAAGTTTTTATCTAGTTTTCCACATTCTTTATATTTAAATTTATGTATCTTTGCTAATGTCATAGCTAATTCTTCTATTAAATTTTTATCAATTTTAGATCCACCTCTAATTGCCTTACCTAAATTAACCCCCTCTATATATTCATAAATACCAAAAATCTTATTTTTTATAATATTACTACTAGATATTAAATAAACTCTTTGTACTAAAATATCATTTTTAAGTAGATTTAATAAATTATTTTCCCTTTCATAATAGCAATCACACTCAGGGAATATTTTAAGTATATATTTATTTCTATTATTAGTTTCTAATACATAATTACTGCTTCTACACCCTTCGTTAATAGGATCTATACTCTCTACCTCTTCATTTAATAAAGTTTTCTTAAAAAGCTTATTAGCTATATCTAAATCTATATAAAAAAAAGGTAACGACCTCTCCCAATTATATTCCATAAAGTTTCCTCCATATTCTTAAGTTCAATTGTTCAGTCCAGCTTTACTTATCCCTTTAATACTCAGCTAAAACACAGCCTTTATTTAAATTAAATTTTAAAATCACCGTACTAAATTTAATTATAATAGAAAAAGAGATTTAAAGAAAAATTTTCTTTAAATCTCTTTCACTACTTGGGTTAATTATAAACTAAATTATCTTAGTTGAAAAGATTCACAATCTGTACATTCTACTTGTTTTGGATGTGATTCATGTGTACCTACATTAATTTGATCTAACGTACAATAATTTTGTGACTCATTATGATATTTGCATGATGCAACTGAACATTTTATACTTGGATTTTTATTCATATTCTTCACTCCCTATAATTTGTTACAAGAATATTATGTGCTTTATATGTTTTTTTATACTTTTATTAAATTCAAAAATTTGATTCTGTTTTAAATGACATACAAAAATCTTAATACTTAATTAATGTATATTTTATCAAATTTACACATATAAAAATTCTAGTCATATAATATTTAGTGTTAAAATTATTTTTATTTAGGAGTTGATGAACTTGGCTGGAAAAATTTTAAATTATTTTGCTTCTGCTAATACTTCAAAAGGGTTTTGTAACTTATTTTCATCTAATTTAGATAACTTAGATAAAATATATATTCTAAAAGGTGGACCTGGCTGTGGAAAATCTACACTTATAAAATCTATTGGAGATGAATGGTGCAATAAAGGTTATGATATAGAATTCATTCACTGTTCTTCTGATAATGATTCTCTTGATGGAGTAATAATACCAAAAATTAAAGTAGCAATAGTTGATGGAACTGCTCCTCATGTTATAGAACCTACTGCTCCTGGTGCTATTGAAGAGTATGTTAACTTAGGCGTTGCTTGGGATACTAATAAATTAAAAGAACATACAAAAGATATACTAAAAATTAAAAAGCATATTTCATCTTGTTATAATAATGCTTATAAACTATTTGAAAAAGCCCTTGTAATACATGATGATTGGGAAAAAATATACATTGAAAATATGGATTTTAAAAAAGCAAATGAACTAACAGCAGATGTTATAAAAAAACTTATAGGAAATACTAAATTCAACAAAACTGCTGTAATAAAAGATAGATTTTTAGGTGGATCTACACCTAAAGGCCCCGTTAATTTTGTTGAAAACTTAACTGAGAACGTTTCTAATAGATATTTTGTAAAAGGAAGACCTGGGTCTGGAAAATCTACACTATTAAAAAAATTAGTAAAAGAATGTAAGTTAAGAGGAATTGATGCTGAAGTATATCATTGTGGATTTGATCCAGATAGCCTAGATATGGTTATAATGAGAGAATTAGACGTATGCATCTTTGATTCAACTGCTCCACATGAATATTTTCCAACTAAAGAAAATGATTTTGTAATAGATATGTATACAGAACTAATAACTCCAGGTACTGATGAAAAATATGCTAATAACTTATCTGTTATTCAATCAAAATATAAAGAAGAAATTTCAAAAGCTACCCTATATCTTGCAAAAGCTAAATCTTATCATGATGATTTAGAAAAGATATATATTAATACAATTGATTTTAATAAAATTGATGATATAAAGCAAAGTTTAGTTGATTTAATAAAAACTTTTGAATAAACACAAAATCTATCAAATCAATTAAAAATATCAAATAATTTATGTAAATTAAGTATTTGATTTTAAATATAACTGGAATTTAACTTTCCAGTTATATTTAAAATTTCCTTGTGGAATACTAAAATTATGATTTAAATTATTCTCTACATTTTTTGATAACAAAAAAGTTCTTTATAACTATGCCTATTCTATTATCTTATTAAAAGAAAAAAATCATATGTAGACATTATTCTACACATGATTTTTAATTTACATTGAAAATTCTATAAATATTTACTTAAATGCTTGTTCAATTTCTTCTATCATTGTTAATGTTGTATTTATTCCACCAGTTGCTATATACCATACATTAGCATCTAAATATACTATATTATTATTTTTGTATGCATTCGTACTTTTTACTAATTCATTATCTAAAAGGGCTTTAGCAGATATTTGTCCTCCAGTTACTGCACTTCTATCTACTACGAAAAGATAATCTGGATTCTTTTCAACAAGATATTCAAATGAAGCCTTTTGTCCATGAGTAGATGATTCAATATCACTATCTACTGGCGCAACACCAAAGTTTTGATGAATTATTCCAAACCTTGATTCTTTACCATATACACTAAAGCTTCCATCATTAGCTAATATTATTAATCCATTCTTTTGACTTTCACTTGTCTTTTTATTTAATTCTGCAATTTTAGAATTTATTCCTTGAAGTTTTTTATTAATTTCACCTTCTTTATCAAATATTTGACCTAAAGTATTCATATTGTTAGTAAATGACTCCATATAACTTTCATTTTCTATTCCTAAGTATATTGTTGGAGCTATCTTACTAAATTCATCATAACTTTCTTCTTGTCTACCTGATATTATAATTAAATCAGGCTTTGCTTCATGTACTTTTTCAAAATTTGGCTCTTTTATTCCACCAACACTTATATACTGATCAGAACTATATTTGTCTAAATAAGAAGGTATTCCATCTTTAGGTACTCCTACCACATTAATTCCTAATGCATCTAAAGAATCTAGTACACCATAATCAAATACTACTACTCTTTTTGGATTTTTAGTTACTTCAGTTTCACCTAATTTATGTGTAATTGTTATTTTCTCATTATTATCATTACTACCTTTTCCTGCAAACTTAGTAGCTTCTACTATTCCAAAAAGTCCTACTATTATTGCTACCACTATTATTATTGTTTTTTTACTTATATTTTTCATTTTTTCCTCCTATATTTTTCATTTATTATTGTTTTTACTTATTTTTCCTCCTAAATTTAATATCTAAGCTATACGACTCCATAATTAATATTCTATTCTTTAATGATAATCTAATAGTAATTAATACTAGTTTGCGTCTAATAGTCTACTTAGTGACTAAAAAATAGATTCTATTCAATTAGATATACACTTTATACTCTTCAGACAGCTCTGCAATGATCTTTAATCTATTATTATCAAAGAATATACGTTAATTAATATGGATCACTTTAATAGCCTGTCTAGTGCCTTAAAACGTAGATTAAAAATACACACATATTGGTCTATTATCTATATTTGTAACATTAAAATTCATTTCATATATGCTTTCTAAAATCTCCTTATTTATTATTTCACTTGTTTTTCCTTGATTAACTACTTTTCCATCTTTTAAAGCCACTATATAGTCAGAGTAACATGATGCAAAGTTTATATCATGAATAACTATTATGACAGTTTTACTCTTTTCATTGACTAATCTCTTTAAAATTTTCATAATCTCAACTGAATGTTTCATATCTAAATTATTAAGTGGTTCATCTAAAAGTATATATTTAGTATCTTGAGCTATAACCATAGCTATATAAGCTCTTTGCCTTTGTCCTCCACTTAATTCATCTAAATATCTATCTTGCAAATCAGTAAGTTCCATATAATTAATAGCTTCATCAACAAAAGCTTTATCTTCACTCGTTAAATTTCCACCACAATAAGGAAATCTTCCAAATGTAACTAGCTCTCTAACTGTAATTCTTATGTTTATATTATTGTTTTGTTTCAATATAGATATTGTTTTTGATAAATCTTTATCTTGCCATGTAGATAATTCTTTAGCATCAATTACGACATCGCCACTGTCTTTTTTAGCAAGTCTACTTATCATTGATAGTAATGTACTCTTACCTGCTCCATTAGGCCCAATAAATGATATTATCTGATTTTCATGTAAATCTAAAGAGACATTATCTACTACTTTTTTTTCACCATATTTTTTAGTTATATTTTTTACTGTTATCATACACTTCTCTCCTTTAGTAAAAGGTATATGAAATAAATTCCTCCAACAAAATTTATAATTACACTTACTGTTGTTCCAAAATTCATATATCTCTCAACTATTAATTGTCCTCCAATTAAAGCAACTATACTTATAAGAATTGATGCACTAAATAAGTGTTTATGCTTATAAGTAGGTAACATCTGCCTCGCTATATTTACTACTAAAAGTCCTAAAAATGTTATTGGCCCAACTAATGCTGTAGCTACTGATACAAGTATTGCTACACAAATAAGCATCTTTTTTACAATATTATCGTAATCTACACCTAAATTAATAGAATGTTCTCTTCCTAATAGCATTACATCTAAAGTATCTAAATGTTCATAAACATATGCAAATACAAGAATTACTATTATAAGAGATATAAAAAGTACATTTGTATTTACATTATTAAAACTTGCAAACATTTTATTTTGTAAAGTTTGAAACTCATTAGGATCAATAACTACCTGCATAAAAGATGTTAAACTCTCAAATAATGTTCCAAATACAAGCCCTACAAGAAGTAAAAAGAATATATTTTTACTTCCCTTCTTAAATAAGAACTTATACAAAATTCCTGTAAAACAGAGCATTGTTATAAGTGATAAGAAGAAGTTCAATTTTTTATCAGTCAAAAATAAATTGCTAGATCCAAATAAAAACACTATTATTGTTTGAATTAACATATATAATGAATCAAGTCCAATAACACTAGGTGTTAATATATGATTCTGACTTATAGTTTGAAATATCACAGAAGAAAATGCTATAGATGCTCCTGTTAAAACTATTGCTATAACTTTAGGAATCCTTCTTGACAGTGCATATGAAAGATTATTTGAATTTAATCCTATTACTACAAACAATACACAAAGTATTATTGCTGAAAAACTAAGTATTAATAATTTCTTATTATGCCTCATAACCAGACCTCCTAAATATTAAGTAAAGGAATGCTATACTACCTATTACCCCTACTGTTAAGCTTATTGATATTTCATATGGATAGATAATCAGTCTTCCTAAAATATCACATATTAATAAAAAGATAGGTCCTATTAAGGCTGTAAATCCTAATACATTTTTTAAATTATCTCCATAATACATAGTCACTATATTAGGCACTATAATACCTAAGAATGGTATTGCTCCTATTGTTATAACTACCACTGATGAGATTAAGGCCACTATTACCAGTCCTAAATTAACAACACGATTATACTTTATTCCTAAATTTGTACAAAAGTCCTCTCCCATTCCAGCGATAGTAAACTTATTAGCATATATAGCTGCTATTATTACAAGAGGTATACTTATATATAATAGTTCATATTTCCCTTTCATGATTAATGAGAAATCGCCTTCCATCCATGAATTTATATTTTGAACAAGATCATACCTATAAGAGAAAAACATAGTTATTGAACCAACTATTTTTCCAAGCATCATACCTATAAGAGGTATAAAAACTATATTTTTAATCTTTATTTTCTTTTGTATTTGCATAAATAAAAGTGTTCCAAGTATTGAAAATGTAAATGATAAAAGCATTTTATTCATCATAGTTGCCTGTGGAAATATAAGCATACATACTAATATTCCTAATTTAGCAAAATCTATTGTTCCAGCAGTTGTAGGTGAAACAAATTTATTCCTACTTATCTGCTGCATTATAAGTCCACTTATACTCATTCCAATTCCAGCAAAGATTATACTTATAAGCCTTGGTAATCTACCAATTAACATAAGGTTTATTTTTTCACTATCTAAACTAATAATATCTGATAATGATATGTCACTTACTCCAATAAATAATGAAGCTATTGACAGTATTACCAACAATATTAACAAGTATATTTTTTTCATTTTTCCTCCATATGTAATATAATTAAATTATATTTTTATAATTTAATGTTTTCTTTTGTATAATTTATATTTTTAATGTTTTAATTTTAAATATGGTTATCTTTTTAAAATTAATAATCATTCTCAATTAGTATACATTTTTATTTAGTTCATGTCTTAAAGTATATATATTTTTTTTAAACTATATTTGTATAATAAAGGAGGATCATTTGGAAACTAAAGAAAAAAACTTATTGTTTATCATTGAAAACTTTTATTTATGTACATCGATGCCAATAAAAGTTGTAGATTCTATTGGAAAAATCATTTTATCAAAAGGTAATGTTGAAGATTCTAATGAAGATTTTATATGTAAACATATAATAAATTTAATATATGAAAAACAAAATCTAAAAAACAATTTTCAGATAGTAGAATATATTGATTTGAATTTTGCTATTTGTCCATATTTATTTAATGATGATAATTTCTTTTTTATTTTAGGACCTTTTAATAAAGAAAAAATTGAGAATTCAAAGTTTATCTATAGACCATTACACTGTATACCTCATCTCATACAGTTACTATATAATTTTGATAATAATAAGCATATCTATAAACATGAGTATATAATAAATAAAATATATAGTTTTCATATAAAAAGAGCCTTAGAATATATACATGAAAACTATAAAAAAAATATTACTTTAGATGACATAGTCTCTCATGTAAATATAAATAAAAGCTATTTTTGTAGTTTATTTAAAAAAGAAATCGGTAAAACTTGTACACAATATATAAATTCTTTAAGAATAAAAGAAAGTGAAGAGTTATTGCTTAATACAGAAATGTCATTACTAGATATATCTCTAACTGTAGGTTTTAATAATCAAAACTACTATAATAATTTATTTAAAAAAGAACATCGCATTTCTCCTCTTCAATTTAAGAATAAATATTTTAGCTAATAATCTATCTTTTATAAAGTTATTCTTATATTCGTAAGTAAGTGGGTTAAGTATTTGAACTTAGTAATTCTAAAAATTTAATTCCAATATTATCTTGTTTAATATATCAATACATTTCATTAATTATCTGTAAATTAGCTAATGTCTTTTATATTTTTAGATTACTTCATTTGATTGCAATGGATAGTCTGTTCTAAGTAAGCTAATGCCTTTTACATTTGAATGAAGTAATAACAATACTAGATACTTACAATTGACTTTAAATGAACTAATGTCTTTTATATTTTGATTACTATGTATATCAAAATATATTTCAATATATACAAAATAATCATTTAAATTAAAAACCGTCATAGATAATAATTTTATAATTATTTTCTATGACGGTTTTTATATACTATAATCTAATATATTTGTTGAAATTAAAGATTGCTATTTTAGTATATCATTATGTTATACTTTACTTTTTAAATCTCATTTAATCTAATTATGTATAATATAGATCTATTTTAAAAATTTAACTTACAAAACTAGATATATTTTTTATATATCCACTTGCTACAGTTATAGCTTCTCTTTTAGTGTTGTATATATTTTCTTCACCAATTGCATCTGAAATTCCCATATTTCCTAAAACATTTCTTGGTTGTTCTTGAACATGTGTTATTAAAAGTTTTATTTTATTTTTTCTGCAATGTTTAAGTAGTTTACCTAATGCCTCTATTGCTGAAGCATCTATTGCATAACTATGTCTCATATCTAATATAAGAACTTCTGCCGTTGATTTAACAGCATTAACTTTAATTAAGAAATCTTGTACAATTCCAAAGAACAATGGTCCATCAACTTGATAAACAAGTATCTTTCCATCAGCTTCTTTTAACATATCTAAAACTTCTTCATCAAATACCTCTTCATCTACTAAATCTCTAATAGCAGTTGTTTCAGATACTCTCTTCATAAATAAGAACATAGCCATAAGCATTCCAAATCCAATAGCTACTACTAAGTCAAACACTATAGTGAAGAAGAACGTTATAACTAATACAATAACATCACTCTTAGGTGCTTTTAATAATGACTTAAATGTTCTCCATTCACTCATATTATAAGATACAACAGCTAATATTGCTGCAAGAGATGTCATAGGTATTAATTTAGCAATTGGCATTAAAATTAGCATAATAGCTAGTAATGTTACAGCATGTACAATACCTGAAATTGGACTTCTTCCTCCATTTTTAACATTTGCTGCTGTTCTTGCTATAGCTCCTGTTGCTGGTATTCCACCAAATAATCCTGATACAATATTACCTATACCTTGTGCAACAAGCTCCATATTAGAATCATGAGTATCTCCTATCATGCCATCAGCTACTACTGCTGATAATAACGATTCTAATCCAGCTAATATAGCAATTGTCATCGCTGGTGCAAATAATTGATTTATTGTGCTTATACTTAATTTAGGTAACATTGGCATCGGTATTGAAGATGATAATGTACTAAATCTATCACCTATAGTTTCTACTGGTAATTTAAAAGCCATTACTAGTACAGTAGATACAATTAACGCCACCAATGAACCTGGTATTGTTTTATTAACTTTTGGCCATAAAGCAATAATAAGTACGCATAATATACCTATTAATAATGTTGAAGTACTTAATGTATTCATATGTGAAAAATAACTTTGCCATTTTGGAATAAATTCTGCTGGAACATTATCTATTGTTAATCCAAAAAAGTCTTTTATTTGAGTGGATAATAAGGTTACTGCTATACCACTAGTAAAACCTACAGTTATTGTTTGAGGTATGTATTTAATTACTGTTCCAAATTTTAATAATCCCATTATAACTAGAATGATTCCTGCCATTATTGTAGCTGTAATTAATCCATCTAATCCGTACTGTTGAATAATAGAATAAATTATAATTACGAAAGCTCCAGTTGGTCCTCCGATTTGAACTTTACTTCCACCCAAAAGTGAAATTACAAAGCCTGCAAAAATTGCAGTAATAAGTCCCTTTTCAGGTGATACTCCTGATGATATCGCTAACGCTATTGATAAAGGTAAGGCTATTATAGCAACAATAATTCCTGATATAATATCTTTTGCTATCTGATTCTTAGTAATATCCTTTTGTTTTATCATTGTAAGTAGTTTAGGTAACATTATTTATATCTCCCCCTATCATATTATTTGAAACTACATTTTAGTAGTATTTTTAATTAAATTGTACGTATCAATAAAAAAACTCAACTTATTTTAAAATTGAACGCAACCCTTTTATATTACTCCTAAATATTTGAATAGTCAAAAATATTTGAGAATATAAAGAAGAAGCTTCTAATTAAATGCCACTTAACAAAAAAAATAAAACTAAAGAGATTTTATCTCCTTAATTTTATTTATTTAAAAAATATCCCCATATTTTTTACTTATTACTTATTACTTATTGCTAATTGTCCTAGCCCCTTATATAAATAGTTATTTAGAAAATAACATATTATCTAATTTATTCTTAAGTTCATCTGTTATATTAATTAATGGTAATCTAACTTCATCAGAATCAATTAATCCCATGTTTTTTAAACAATATTTTAATGGAGTTGGATTAGGTTCATTAAATAATAATGGTATAACCTTGGAAATCTCTCTCCATGTTTTTAATGCTTCTTTATAATCATTTGATTTCATATCATTATATACTTTTATAAAACTTTTTGTGTTTAAGCTTGCAGATGCTAAAATTCCACCATCACCGCCAAGCGCCAATGTAGTATAAAAAAGAGCATCTTCTCCTGTTAATATTGAAAAATCATCACTTGGTCTGTTTAATAATAACTCTGAAGTTTGGCTTATATTTCCCGAGCAATCTTTTATTCCAACTATATTTTCTAGCTCTGCCAACTTATATATAGTTTCATTTTCTATATTAACTCCAGTTCTATAAGGAATATTATATATTAGTATATTTCTATCTGTAGATTCAGATATACTCTTAAAATGTTCATAAATTCCTCTTTGATTTGGTCTAGAATAATACGGTGCTACTGATAATATTCCATCAACATTATTATCTTTAGCTATTTTTAATCTTTTTATTACTTCAGATGTGTTATTTCCTCCAAGTCCTACATAAACTTTTGTTCTACCATTATTATATTCCATTGTTTTTGATAGTATTTCATTATACTCAAAAGATGATATTGTCGAGCTTTCCCCAGTAGTTCCCAATGGTATTATTCCATCTACACCTTGTTCTATATAATAATCTACCAATTTTTTATAGCAAACAAAATCAACACAATTATCTTTAAATGGTGTTACAAGTGGTATTATTATTCCTTTAATTTTCATAATTATTCCCCCTAAAAATATTGCTATAAGAAAACCCGTTATAGTAATACTATAACGGGTAGAGTTTCATTGCTAAAGCTTATAAAGATATTATTTCTTTAAATTAAAATTTAACAATAACATCTTAGTAAATCCTTGTAGCTCTCCACTTGCGTGACAGTTATGCATATATTATATACATACCCAGAAATAAATTTTTGCTTGATTTATTTCTTCGGCCATTATACCTTTCCTTATTAGTCAACGTTTGCCAACTTCTAAATAAGTACTATTTATAAACAGCTCCTCTACCTTAGGTTTTCCGTATTCATTTTGACCATTATATCATTTTTAAACATTACTGTAAAGTACTTACAAGATATATTTAATATAATAATTACATTTATTGTTTTTGTTTTGTGAACTAGCAGTGCTTTCTTAGAGGTTTTATATTTAAGTTCCCCTTATTATTAAATGGAAGGACACACTATCTTTATCCCTCGTAGCTTGAACTATTTCAGGAATACATTTTTTTCTTTTATTAATATATTTAATGAACAATTCACCTTCTTGCCTGATGACAAATATCCATTGCAACTTTAGACTTATTATTTATTTTCATGTGCCTTATTGTTATAAATACATATAAACTTTATAATTATATTGTCTTAAATAATGAATTATAAGGGGATGAAATCTTATGGAATCTATAACTATGCTTGGTACTGGATCTGCTATGGTAACCAAATGCTATAATACTTGTTTCACTTTATCAAAAGATAATGAGCATTTTCTTATAGATGCAGGTGGTGGAAATACCATATTGTCAAATCTTGAAAAAGCAAACATAAATATAAATCAAATACATAATATGTTTATATCTCATAATCACAATGATCATGTGCTAGGAAGTGTGTGGGTAATTCGTTCAGTAGCAAATGGAATGTTAAATGATAAATATGATGGGATTTTTAATATTTATTGTACTAAAAAATCTATTGAGGCTATTAAAACGATTTGTTCTTATGTACTTCAAAATAAATTTTTAAAACTATTTGATGATAAAATAATATTTAATGAAATTGAAAATAATACTGAAGTTAATATATTAGGACGAAGAACAATATTTTTTGATATACATAGCACTAAAGAATTGCAGTTTGGATTCAAAACTTTTTTATCAAATGGTAAAACTTTAACTTTTCTAGGAGATGAACCATATAGAGAAGTGGTGAGAGATTTTTGTGAAAATGTAGATTATTTATTTCATGAAGCATTTTGTTTATATTCTCAAAAAGAAATCTTTAAACCATATGAAAAACATCATGCAACTGTAAAAGATGCTTGTAATAATGCTAAAATCTTAGCTGTAAAAAATGTTATACTGTATCATACTGAAGATAAAGATTTATCACATAGAAAAGAATCATATCTTAATGAAGGTAAAGAAGAGTTTAATGGATATATATATGTTCCAGATGACTTAGAAATAATATATTTGTAAAAATATAAACGATATTAATTATAAGCTCTATTTTCAATATAACTTATAATTAATATCGTTTAACATTTCTATTATGTAATTCTATTTTTAATATTCTTATATTAAAACTTAACACTGTTTAAAAACATAATAACTTTTATATTAAATCAAGTATAACTTTTATAAATAATAAACCAATAGCTACAAATATTATTGGCTTTATTATTTTGTCGCCATTTTTAATAGCTAAATGGGCACCTAAATAATTACCAACTATTGCACATACAGCTGCTGGTACTCCAATAGAGAACATAACTTTCCCACCTAATATATATGCTATTAATGCCGAAAAGTTAGAGGCTAAATTTACAATTTTAGCATTTCCAGATGCAGTTATAAGATTAAATCCCAATATTCCTGTAAAACATATAACTAAAAAAGTTCCTGTTCCTGGCCCAAAAAATCCATCATATGCACCTAAAAACAACCCAATAATAAAAGATAACATGTACAATTTTTTATTAGATATTTCTTTTTTATTCTTAATCCCAAAATTTCTATTAAACAATAAAAATAATGAAACAATAGGTAAAATTATTATTAAACAATAATTTAAATATTTTTCATTTAGCAATAATACTATTTGTGCCCCAAACCACGATCCTATTAATGCTCCTGCTGCAGATAATAATGCTGGCTTTATTTTTATGTTTCCACTTCTAAAAAATTTTATTGATGAAACAGAAGTACCAATACAACTTGCAAATTTATTAGTTCCATATGCAATATGAATTGGTATTCCAGCAAAAATATATGCAGGCAAAGATATTATACCTCCACCACCTGCTACAGCATCAATAATTCCCGCTAAAAATACAAGTGGACATATTATTAATAATACTTCCATATAATCCCCCTAATTATTTACTATCTTATAATTTTAAGGGGTATACAAATAAGTGTCAAACTATTAATACTTGATATTTAACTATTTACAGTTTTTATAATAATATATTTTTGAAATTAAGGCATATACTAATATAAATATCAGTATAATCACACTCATTATCATAAAGAATTCTTCAGGTAATACATCAATTATTGGATCTAAATTAGAGTCAAACGCCCAATAATTATTTCTAAAAAATATTTTATGAAATGTGATAAATATTTCTGAAAAATTAATTAAAATACATAACATTAAAAATGTAACAAATACAAGTATATAATTAGCACTACTATTTAATATATATTTCAGCTCTATATAATTATCATACCTTATTTTATCTCTTATAAGAAAGTATACTCCCATTAATATCATGACTAAAAAAATATATATATCAATATAGATAAATATTCTTTTTACATCTTGAAAATGAATTTCTCCCTGAATACTCATAGAAAAATTAGGAAAATATAACTTTTCAATAAATGGATTTTGTAAATAAACTATTATTTTTTTATAGTTAATCATTAATTCTTCCACAGTTAATCCACTGACTTTTGATAAATTGTATTTATATATAGTTAACTTGTATATAAAAGTTAAATTTAATGTAATAATTACAGAAATTGAAATTGTAAATAAAGCATTAAATATACCTAATACAGAATTTATAAATTGTTTAGTTTTATAACCTTTATATGATGTCTGTAAATTATTACTCATAAATTACCCCCATAATCTTTATTTATGTTATACATTATAATTATACTCTAATTAAATGTAAAATAATACAAGTTATGTAATCTGATTTAAACTTTTAAATAAGTACATAAGATAATGTTTATAAACTTGTGGATAAACTGAAAAAAGAAACTAAAAAAGAGATAGTTGTTATAACTATCTCTTTAAACTTACCTGGCAACGTCCTAATCTCCCACACAGTCTCCCGTGCAGT
>NZ_JAVJAN010000001.1:0-142751 GCF_031344075.1 Clostridium aquiflavi | reverse complement strand
ACTCATAATACCTTTAAAACACATTATTTTAAAAGTTATCCACAAATTTTTTAATAATATAAATTCCTAAAGAATAAAAAAATGTGAATTCTGAAGAACCCACATTCATTGTATAATTAATATAAATCAGGATTAGGAAAAGACGTAAAAGAAAACCTGCAATGCTGCTGTAAAAGATGTAATGATGATACATACATTACTATATATGTTATATAGAAGAGGTACATATAATGCACATAGACAAAAACATTGTGCATTATATGTTATTTATTATATTAATTAAAATTTATACTAGTTTTCTTTTTCAAAATCTGATTTTGGAACTCCACATAATGGGCAAACCCAATCTTCTGGAATATCTTGAAATTTTGTTCCAGATGCAACACCATTATCTGGATCACCTGCTGCTTCATCATAAATATAACCACATACTGTACAAACGTATTTTTCCATAATATAAATCCTCCTTTGAATTAGTAATATTAATTAAATATACATATTATAAGAATAATAATTTCCTTGTATATAAAGCAAATTATTAATTGTAAATATGTATATAATTAAAGCTCTTCTGCAATATTTTTTCCAAACTCTCTACATCTCTCTAATGCTTCTTCATCAGGAGTCCATAATTCTCTTATTCCTGAATTAATTGTCTTAATTCCAGCTTTTTCTAATTCTTCTGTAATTAATTTTATAGATTCACCACTCCAACCATAACTACCAAAAGCTGCTCCTTTTTTGCCTTTAAATTTAAAACCTTTTATCATTTCTAGAATTGAAGCTGTTGAAGCCAAAATACCATTATTTATAGTTGAGGAACCTAAAAGAATTATCTTTGACTTGAATGCTTCAACAATTACATCATTCTTATCAGTCTTACCTGAATTAATAATTTTTACTACAACATCTTTATTATTACTTGTTATTCCTTCTGTTATGCATTCTGCCATTCTTCTTGTTGCATTCCACATACTATCATATATTATTGTTATTTGGTTTTCTGCATATTCATTTGCCCATTCTGCATACTTATTTATTATTTGCATTGGATTATCTCTCCATATTATACCGTGACTTGGACAAATCATATCAATTGGTAAGTTAAGGTTTAATATTTCTTCAATTTTCTTTGCAACTTGTCTGTTAAATGGAGCTAAAATATTTGCATAATATTTTAGTGCTTCATGATATAGTTCTGATTGATCAACTTTATCATTATACATAAGCTCTGAAGCATAATGTTGACCAAAACCATCATTACTAAATAATATATTTTCACCTGATAAATATGTAAACATAGTGTCTGGCCAATGAAGCATTGGAGCTTCTATAAAAGTAAGTTTATGCTTACCGATATCTAATGTATCTCCAGTTTTCACTTCCACAAAGTTCCAATCTTGATGATAAAGTCCTTTTAATATTCTAACCCCATTTTTAGCACAATAAATTGGAGTGTTAGGTATTTCTTTCATAAGTTCTACTAAGGCACCACTATGATCAACTTCAGAATGGTTCATAACTATATAATCAATTTTTTGTATATCTACTTCTTTTTTTAAATTAGTAATAAATTCTGTAGTAAATGGTGTCCAAACAGTATCTATTAATACTGTCTTTTCATCTTTGATTAAATATGAATTGTATGAGGAACCTTTATCTGTAGACAATTCATTTCCATGGAATTGTTTTAATTCCCAATCGATTTTTCCAACCCAAGTTACAGTATCATTTATTTTAAAACTCATCTAAATAACCTCCTCTTTCTTTTTTTTATTATATACCATAATTAAGAAAAAATGAATATAGATTTTACAGGACAGTATAGAGTCAGAGTCATCTCACTTATTAGTAAAAGAATTAAATACAAAAATAGTATTTAGTAAAATATTTAATATCGAACTTAAAATATGCAAATAAAGAGGCGTAAATAAAAGGATAGTTATTGATCAGACTTTAAATTTTTATTATATATAACATCAAAATTTGTTAAAAAAATTGGAATTTAATATGCATAATGATATAATATTACATATACAAATAAAAATAATTAACAAATAAAAATAGTTAACTAATGTATATTATAAGGAGAGATGATTTATGAGTAATTTAAAAGGAACAAAGACAGAAGCTAATTTATGGGCTGCATTTGCAGGAGAGTCTCAAGCAAGAAATAAGTATACTTATTTTGCATCAAAAGCTAAAAAAGATGGATTTGTACAAATAGCATCTATTTTCGAGGAAACAGCTAATAATGAAAAAGAACATGCTAAAATGTGGTTTAAACTTTTAAATGGAATTGGCAATACCTCTGATAATTTAAAGTCAGCTGCTGAAGGCGAAAATTACGAGTGGACAGATATGTATGTAAACTTTGCAAAAGAAGCAAAAGAAGAAGGATTTGATAAGATTGCATATTTATTTGAAGAGGTTGCTAAGATTGAAAAGGAGCATGAGGAAAGATATAAAAAATTACTTGCTAATATTGAAGATGATTTAGTATTTTCAAAGGATGGAGATGTAATTTGGAAATGTTCTAATTGTGGACACATATGTATTGGGAAGAAGGCTCCAGAAGTTTGTCCTGTATGTTCACATCCACAAAGCTATTTTGAAATAAAAGCAGAGAATTATTAATTTTAAAATTAGAGAATTATAAATTTTATATATGAAAGAAGGCAACAATTATGAATAACAACGCATTTAGAAACCTATCATATGGAGTTTATATAATTTCTGTATGGGATGAAGGAAGACCAACTGGTTGTACAGCTAATAGTGCTATGCAGATTACATCAGAACCTGCGACAATTGCAATTAGTATAAATCATGATAACTATACAAATCAGTGTATTAAAGAAACAGGAAAATTTGCAATTTCAATTTTAGGAGAGAATTCAGATCCATCAATCATTGGTACTTTTGGATTTCAGTCTGGAAAAAATGTAAATAAATTTGATTCAGTAAAGTATGAAATCAAAGGGAATATGCCAATTGTAACGGAAGGATGTGCTTATATTACCTGTGAGGTAGTTAATAAGATGGAAACAGATACACATACTGTTTTCTTAGGTAAAGTAATAGATGGAGATGTTCTTTCAAAGGATGATGCTATGACATATTCCTATTATCATAAAGTTGTAAAAGGAAAAAGCCCTAAAAATGCTCCAACTTATATTGCAGAAGATACAAAAGTAGAAAACAAGAGTGAAAAATATGTATGCAGTGTATGTGGATATGAGTATTCAGGAGACATTCCATTTGAAGAATTACCAGATGATTATATTTGTCCAATATGTGGTCAGAAAAAATCAGTATTTAAAAAGTAACAATAGAAATGATATTAAAAAGTAAAATAGCGTACAATAAAACTTTGTTGCACATTATTTTACTTTTATTAAATTAGGAGTTTGCTTTAATGTGTAATAATTATTAATTGATAAAATATATTATTGGGTGTATAATAATTACAAAATATAAAGATTGAAAGAAGGTAGTGTTTAATGTATGAATTTAAAGAAGAATATAAGACTGGAATAGATTTTATTGATGAACAGCATAAAGTTCTTTTTGAAATAGCTGATAGAACTTATGCTTTATTAAAAAATGATCTTACAATTGATAAATATGATAAAGTAGTAGATTTAATAAAAGAACTTCAAGACTACACTGTTTTTCATTTTAATGCTGAAGAAGAATACATGAAAAGTATTAATTATAAAAGAATGTTTACTCAGAAAGTTGAGCATGATGCGTTTATAAAAAGAATTAAAGATGTAGATTTTTCAAAGATTGATGAGGATCAAGATGAATATATAGTCAGTATATTGCAACTTCTAAATGATTGGTTAACAGGACATATCTATTCAAATGATAAACTTATAGGAAAATAATTATACTTTTATGCAAAATTAAGATATGTATATAATTATGATAGTGCAAAAAACATTTCAATAATTTTTACAATTGAATAAAAAACATTTATACAAAATCCTTATTATAATTAAGTTCCTACACAAAATACAACTTGGAGATATGTATAAATGTTTATGAACTCAATTATATCAGATGAATTATCACTATACAAATTTTTCAAACAACTAAATAGCAATTCGAGCATTTATAAGCATAAGGATTTCATATCTTCCTTTATAAAATTCACAATATATCTATTCTAAATCTATATTAATATCTTTTGTTATTTCCCATAAGGGACACATTCTTTTATAACTAAACAATATTTTACCCTATCATGAAAGTATCAACTGGAAGAGGAAAAGAAGTACATGAACTTTCATACATATTTGCGATATTATTTACAATTAGATTCATATTAATGCCCGATTAAATGATATGTTGAATTAATTTTCATCAAAGGAAAAATCCTTGACAATACCGGAATGTACTGTTAAGGATTTTTATGTTTAGAGTAATAAATTCTATTTATTTTTTATGTAGATACTTTATTTAATGAATTTTAATCTAAAAAATAATTGGTATGTTATTTTTAAAAAGTAATATATTTAATATATAACTTAAATATATCATTATAAAATGGAGTTGAATTTAGATGAATGCAGAATTTAGATATATACAATCACTCAATCCATCCAATGAAGAAAGATATAAAATGTTAAAAACTGCTTTAGAAAAATCCAATCGTATTGAAGATTTTGATGATATAATATCAGCACTTGCTCCACCAAATGATATTACAACAATTGCCTCTCCAAAAGATTGTAAAGAAATTAAAGTTGGTATAATAGGTGGTGGTCTTGCGGGCGTATCTTCTGCTTTTGAACTTAGAAAGTTAGGTTTTGATGTTACAATCTTTGAAATGCAAAGCAACCGTATTGGTGGTAGAGTCTATACACATTATTTTGATAAAAATAAAAATTTTTATGGTGAACTTGGAGCTATGCGTATACCAATAAGTCATGAAAGTACATGGCATTATATAAATACTTTTAATTTACAAACAAGACCATTTATCCAAACAAATGAAAATGCATTTATGTACATAAGAAATAAACGTGTAAGAAATGATTCTGAAGGTAAAAATGTAATGGAAAAAATTTATCCTGAATTTAATCTAACTCCTGAAGAAAAAAATACCTCTTGGCAAAAACTTATAGATTATGCTCTAGCAGATAATCTTTTAAAGATAAATCCATCTATAAGAAATGAACTATTACATATAAAAAAGCAATATTCAGTTCTAATTCAATCTTTAGACAATTTAAGTATAAGAGATGAATTAAAAAAAATGAACTTAAGTGAAGGTGCTATAGAACTCATATCATGTGTTGCTCCTTTTCTTGGTGCTTTTTATGATAATAGCTATTTAGAAAATTTGCAAGAAGACTATAGTGTAGATTATGCTTATAGATATGAAATAGTTGGTGGTTCAGTTAATTTACCTCTTGCTTTTTATAATTCATTAATTTCTAAAAATCCTAAAGAATATACTAACATAGAAAAAAAGAATTTAGGAAAAGTGACTTTAGAAAATGGAAAAACAGTAACTAGTATATTTAATGATAATAAGAATAATAAAGTTATACTTGAGTATAAATATAAAAATTTTTCAAAAAATTTCAGTAGAAGTTTTGATTATGTTATTTGTGCAATTCCTCTCTCCAGTCTTAGAAATATGAATATATTTCCAATGTTTAGTACTGAAAAAATGCAAGCAATAAAAGAAGTAAATTATTCATCATCTCAAAAAACACTTTTTATGTGTAATGAACGTTTTTGGGAAAAAGGTAATGATAATGAAAAAATATTAGGGGGTGGATCTTACACCGATTTGCCAATTCAAAGTATATGGTATCCATATTATAATTATAATATAAAAAAACATAGTAAATATAATAATTATGGAGTACTTTTAGCTTCATATAATCTTGGACAAGATGCTATACGTTTAGGAAACTTAAATAATGATGTGCGTTTTGAAACGATAAAAAGACAAGTTGAGAAGGTGAATGGTCTCCCAAGTAAATATCTTGATAAAATAGTAATGGATTTTAAAACAATAAATTGGAATAATGAACCTGGAATTTTAGGCGCGTTCTGTTATTTTACACCTAATCAACATACTAACTTTTTATATTCAATGACAAAATCAGAATATAAAGATAAAGTGTATTTTGCAGGTGAACATGCTTCAAATAAACATGGGTGGATGCAAGGGGCTTTAAATAGTGGGATGAATGTTGCTAATTCAATAGCACAACACTGTAAAGAAGTAAAAAAATACTAAATTATATTTTAAATAAAGGCTATGTTTTAAATGTGTGTTGATATATGCAATAGGTAAAGTGGCATTGTAAATGGACTTTTAGAACCCTTAATGAGTATTGTCACATTTACTGCTTGTCCTAATTTTATATTGGGAGCAAGCTAAAATGGGACTATAATCATTTTAGTGTTCTTAAGTTCATTTACTCCACCCACTTTGCTTATGCATATATCAACACTCTGCTAAAACATAGCCTAAATAAAAAGAAATCTTTTAAATTTCACGTCTAGGTATTGTAAATCCTAATTTTTTTTCTATTGCATTTAGATGATAAGAATCTTTTGGTGCAATGAACATACAGGTATAACCATTTTCACCTGCACGTCCTGTTCTTCCTATACGATGAATATAGCTTTCTGGAGTTTCTGGAGCATCATAATTATAAATATGTGAAACACCAGAAATATCTATTCCTCTTGCAGCTACATCTGTTGCTATTAAATATTGAATATCAGCATTTCTAAAAGATTTCATTATTCTTTCACGCTTAGACTGAGGAACATCGCTATGTATTTTTTGACAATTAAGACCTTTTTGATGAAGTGCAATCTCAAGGACATCAGCTCTGCGTTTAGTTCTACAAAATATCATTGCCATAAATGGATTATCTTCTTGCAAAGTAGTACAAAGGGCATCTTGTTTCCATCTATCAGTGGTTTCTACAACTTGCTGTTTGATTTTATCAACAGCTATAGTTGGTGATTTTATGTCTATAAATAATGGATCAATCATATATCTATAGGCAAGTTTTTTTACTTGTGAATCCATAGTAGCGGAAAAACAAAGTGTTTGGTGCTTTTTTGAAGCTGCTTTCATAATTTTTTCAATATCATTTTTAAATCCCATTAATAACATTTGGTCAGCTTCATCTATAACTATAGTTTTTAGCTTTGATAAGTCGATAGTTTTTCTATCAATATGATCAAGCAGTCTACCAGGAGTGGCAATAACCAAATGTATATTATGTTTAAGTTTTTTTAATTGACTTCCAATATCCTTACCACCATATGCAGCTAATATATTAATATCATTATTTACATTAAGTTTTTTTGTTTCCTCTGTTATTTGAATTGCTAATTCTCTAGTAGGAGACAGAATTAACACCTGTGTTCCATTAGTATTAGGTGATATGTTTTGAAAAATGGGAAGAAGAAAAGCAAGAGTTTTTCCAGTTCCAGTTTTTGCTTCTCCGATAACATCTTTACCTGATAAAATTTGTGGTATACTTTCTTCCTGAATTGGAGTTGGAGTTTTAATTCCATTTTTGTTTAGTACATTAACTATATTTTCATTTATGCCTAAAGTTTTAAAGTTCATAATTATTATCCTTTCAATCAGTATATTTTAATATTATGCAAATGTAAGAAAATAATAGCCTAAAATAGACTAGCAGATGAGACTATTATTTCTTAGAATATCCATTAAATAAATAAAAGCTTGGTATCTGTTAAAAACAACCAAGCTCTACAAATAATCAATATTTAAATAATAACTGTTTTAGTAAAATAATATCACTTAAAAGTATTGTAGTCAATGAAATTTGATTTATAACATAGGGTTGGATAACCAGAGTATATTGATATGAAAAATAGCCACTTAGAAGTTAATTTATCTAAGTGGCTATTATATTTAATTAAGTATTATTTTGTGTAGTTATCGAAATATCCTTGAATGAAGATTATTGGTGTTCCTTTATCTCCACTACCTGAAGTTAAGTCAGATAATGATCCAATAAGGTCAGTAAGTCTTCTTGGTGTTGTACCTTGTGCAGCCATAGAACCTACTAAATCAGCCTCTTTATTCTTAATGTAATTTGAAATTGCAGTTTTTAATTCTTCACCTTTTAAATCTGCAAAATCATTATCTGCAAGATATTTTAATTTAATTTCATTTGGAGTTCCGTCTAATCCTTGAGTATAAGCTGGAGAAACAACTGGGTCAGCAAGTTCCCAAATCTTACCTACTGGATCTTTGAAAGCGCCATCTCCGTAAATCATAACTTCAACATTTTTACCTGTCTTTTCTTTAAGTAAAGCTTGTATATTATCTACGATTGGTTGACAATCACGAGGGAATAACTTCACTGTTTGTTCAGTTGATTTATTAGAACCTAATAATCCATAAGCTTCATTGCATCCGCTTCCATCAATTGATTCTGATAATATATTATCTAAGCTATATACTTTTTCTCCACCGTTAGCTTTTAATATTCTCTTAGTTCTAAATCTTGTATGTATATCACAAGTAAGAACGCTCTTAGTGTAATTTAAAATAGTCTTACAATCATTTGAGAAGATAACTTCACATTCTATACCGTATTCTTCTATTAAAGATTTATAGTAGTCGATATAATCAACTCCTGTGAAAGGATGCTTGTTATATCCAAATAATTCACGGAATTTTGCTTCAGTTAAAACATCTGTCCAAGGATTAACACCTTTTTCATCTAAAAGATCTAAATCTACTAAGTGATTTCCAACTTCATCTGATGGATAGCTTAACATTAAAACTATTTTCTTAGTAGCTCCTTTAGCAATACCACGTAAACAAATAGCAAAACGGTTACGGCTTAAGATAGGGAATATAACACCAATTGTATCATCACCAAACTTAGATTTAACATCTGTAGCTATGTTATCTATTGAAGCATAGTTTCCTTGAGCACGTGCAACAACTGATTCAGTTACAGTAACTATATCTTTATCATTAATAGAAATTCCTTCAGATGCTGAAGCTCTTAATACGCTATCAACTACGATTTCTTCAATTTTGTCTCCTTCTTTTATAATTGGACAACGAAGTCCTCTAACAACTGTTCCGATAACTCTTTCCACAATAATCTCTCCCTTAAAATAAATTCAAAATAATATGGTTTATACTTGTAATATACTCCAATTAATGATATAAGTAAAATAAATAGTAAATATATCTAATATAAGGAGAGCTTATATGATAAGTAAATTAGATCTATATAAAATTTTTCGTCAAGTAGGAAAAAGTAAGAGCTTTTCAAAGGCGGCAGAGGAACTTTATATGACACAACCAGCTATAAGTCAATCTATAATGCAGCTTGAAAGAGAATTAGACACTCGTCTTTTTAATAGAACACCTAAGGGAGTATCACTAACTAATGAAGGAAAACATCTCTTTGAATATGTAGATTCAGCTATAGGTTTAATAGAAGCTGGAGAAGAAAAGATTTTAGAATTTCACAATTTATCTGTAGGAGAACTTAAAATTGGTGTGTGTGATACAATTTCAAAATATTATTTAATGCCTTATTTGGAGAAGTTTCATAATATGTATCCTAATATTAAGTTTAAAATCATTAATAGTACAACATTAGAGCTGTGCACACTTATAAAAGGTGGTGAGATAGACATAGCAATATGTAATTTTCCAATAGATGACCCATCTTTAGAATTAAGACCATGTGTAGAAGTACAAGATATTTTCGTTTGTGGAGAGAAGTACAAGTATTTATTAAATGATAATATGTCACTTGACGATGTGGCTAATTTGCCGTTAATATTTTTAGAACAAACATCAAATTCAAGAAAATATGTGGAAAATTTTATGATTTCAAAAGGTATAAAAATATCACCAGAGTTTGAACTCGGTTCATATGATTTGCTCTTAGAATTTGCAAAAATAAATTTAGGAATAGCATGTGTAGTTAAGGAATTTGCAAAGGAATATTTAAATAAAGGTTTAATATATGAAGTAAAAACAGTAGAAGAAATTCCTAAAAGAAATATAGGGGTGTGTTATTTAAAAAGAGTTCCACTTTCATTAGCTTCAACTAAATTTGTAGAAATAATTGAAGGATAAGCTTGTTAAATATCAATTATATGGTAGCATAGAAAATTTTAAGAAAGGATATAACTTCAGAGAACATATTTTTAGATATTATCAATAAAAATGTTTAACAAATTAAAATATAAGTTAATTGTATTGTATATATGAAAGTATAGATTAAATATATAAAATAATAAAATTACCTTGTAATAAATAAAGTTATGTGTTATTATAAATGAGTAGCAGAAATGTTACTAAAATAAAGACTTGTATTTGATAAATAGTTTCTCGTAAATGGAGATTATTAATGAATTAAGATCTTTAAATTAGGGAGGAATTATTATGACAGATAAGACAATAGTATGCAGAGATTGCGGTAGCGAATTCATATTTTCAGTAGGAGAACAAGAATTCTACAAAGAAAAAGGATTCGATAATGAACCAACAAGATGTGCAGCTTGTAGAAGAGCTAAAAAAGAACAAAATAGAAGATAATTTTATATTGTTATAAATAAGACTGTAGTTTAAACTACAGTCTTTTTTGTTATAAAGATTTATTAATAAAAATAAGAACCAGTAGGCAAAATTTATTGAAGGCTTAACTTACTGGCTTCTAGAAATTAATTTATTATGAGTGTATAAGTATGCTTATAATAAATTTTTATAAAATGTCAAGGCTCATACCATAATATGTATAATTAATACGAGTTTTGAGGAGAATTCATTGATTAAATACTGCTAAATATTGTTTATGATAGAGAATTAATAAAAGAAATATTAATATATAATTAAAAGAAATATTATAAATATGTAAAATTCTTATAGATAATATTGCTAATCTTTAGGATTTTTTTTGTTTTTTATAAAATAAATATATATTCTATTAAAAACTTTAAGTATAAAAATAGGGATAAATATAAAGTAATGGAAAAATAATCCGATATTAAAGTGTAACTTAACTAATAGGTTTTTATATGTTAAAGAGGTTAAGTAAATTACTAAAAATCAAATTAAAAGGAAAAATAATCAAATGAGAATATTTAACAAGATATTTAATAGAAAAAGTAAAAATATAAAAGATATAGAAACCAATAAGGAATATATGAAAAGTAATGTAAATTTAACTAATGATCAAAAAGTTATTAGAGTACTAAACAATGTAATAAAAGGAAGTGAAATAAAAAATGAAAATTTATATATTAAAGACATAGAATTAAGAATAGAAGCACATGTATCACAAATAAATAAAGGATTTATTCAAGTTATATTTGTACTTAAGCATGAGATTTTTGATGAAGATTTACTTGAATGTGTAGCAGGAGTTGGAAGTAATATTAATTCAGCTATTGAACATGCAGTATCTAGTTTTTCTTTATCATCATTATGTGGAATAACACATGCATTAAGAAATGAAGAAGGTTATAAATTAAAAATAAAATATTATGATAAAATAAATGAGTTTACGCTCTATAAAAGCTGTTTAACAGCTCAAGGAAAAAAGTTGGAAGGTAAAAAAATAGATTATTGGGAACTATTGGGGGAAGAAATAAAAAAGCGCTTAGGAAATAAAAGGGTTTATTATATAAAGATATATGCATCTAAAACTGGTAATTCAACAAACTGCGAATGTAGAATAAATGGAACAGTTAATATTAGCATAAGTAAGATTATTAATGAACATATTAAAGTGTGGAAAATAGAAGAAGCATTGTATTCCGAAAAACAAATTTTTGTTTTAATTCAAGGAAAAAATACATATGTACCATATAATTTTACCCCAATACATATTAGTAATATTACTATGAAAGCATTGGATTTATACAAACAATGTGATTCAGCAGAAAAATACAATAATTTATATACTCAAATTTTTAATTTCTGTGCTGATAACACTTTAACTACTGAATTATTTTGCTTTATACCAGAAATTTTTTGTGAGTTTATATTCCCAGAGGTAAAGTATTCAGATGAAATTATATTACTAAAAGGAAATGAAAAGATTCAATTATTTAAAGAACAAATTATGTCTTATAATTTAATATATGATATTATTGAAAGAACTATTAAAAGTGGATACTATGAAAATAGTGAGATAATGAATATTGTTTTTAAAAGTTCATTATTTAATGCAATTAATAAAGCTTTAAATAATGGGAGTAAAATGGAGAGTTTATGTATGACTTCTTTAGCATTTAATGTTAGAGCTGATTATAGAGTTTTTTAAGTAACTAAATATAAAAGGTTGTTACATTTTGAACTGCTCCCTGTTAAGCAGACAGGGAGCAGTTCATTTTATTTTGTAACAACCTTTTTAAGATTTACTTTTCCTTAGCAAATATTTTTTTATTAAGACCATTTAAGAAACAATTAAATTTAATAGCTACAACATCTCGTGAAAGTAAAAATGTAATAATAAAAGTACCTATTATAATGATTATAAATTTAACAATATCACTTGGTATAAGAGAACATATGCCCAACACAACACCAATAAAATAAGTATGTAGTAAATATACTGATAAAGTATTTCTACCCAATTTGCATAAAAAAGTTTCCTTTTTAGTTACCAAATTTGCAAATACATATATAAATAGAAAACCAATTCCGTAGTTTAGTGTAGCAAGAATAATACTTTTTATCATACCTATTTCAAAATGATTATAAGAACGATCAGCCCATAAAAATTCTCCTGGAATATTAAAAAGCTTAACAAATAGAATTGCAAGTGTAATACCTATACCAGTAATTAATATAGAAGGGACTTGTCCAAATTTTCTTAATTCATGTAATTTTTTTTCACTTGTATAATATCCAGCTAGAAAGAATGGAGTAAATGCAAGAGTACGTGAAAGCGACATGAATGTACCTAATTCACTAAAAAGTCTAGCAGCTATTCCTACAATGATACTGATCATAAATATATTTCTAATTTTTAAAAGATCTGGTAAAAATATTTTCCAAAGGAACATTGAAAATATATACCATAATGCCCACCCAGGAGTAAAAAATGAAAATACAGTTATACTTGTAATTTCAACAGCATTATTTCCTAGAAAATATCTAGAATACATCTCAATTATATTCCATATTATGTTGAAAAATAGAAATGGTATAAATAAATTTTTTACTGCATTTTTACGTCCTTTTTCTATATTTTTAGAAAGATAACCTGATATAAAGATGAATACTGGCATATGAAAAAGATAAACAAAGGTATACATAATTCTAACAATATCATAATCCTTTCGTAAGAATTCTAAGCTATGTCCTAAGACTACTAGAAAAATTAATATACCTTTACTATTATCAATTAAATAATTCCTATGCGTTTCTACCATTTTATTAACCCCTTTTATTAATCAAAATAAGAGTATTCTTATTTATATCTTAATATAATTTTAAAATTCATACTATTTATACTAAAACATAGTGTTGCCTTAGAGTCAATAGTATTAGGATATGTTAATTTAACCATTTTATTAATTACATAAATTAAAAATCTTTGCTATATAATTGAGATAAATATATAATATAAGTATTAATTTAAGGTAGGGATAACAAATGAAAGAATTAAAAGTTATAGTGAAAAATGAATATGTAAAAAAATATAGCAATAAATATGCATTAATATCAGCGGAAACATTAGAAAATCCACAGGTGTTAAAAAATGAAGGAGATATTATTACATTAGTAGATAAGAAGCAACAATTTTTAGGTAAAGGCTATTATGGAAAGCAAAACAAGGGTTGTGGTTGGGTTTTAAGTAATAGTAAAAAGTGTAATTTTGATAATAAGTTTTTCTATGATAAGTTAAGAAATGCTTTTTCAAAAAGAATGAAATTATACCATTCTAAAGATACAAATGCTTTTAGAGTATTTAATGGCAGCGGTGATGGAATTGGTGGATTAACTATAGATTATTTTGATGAATATTATCTTATAACCTGGTATAGCAAAGGTATTTATGCATTCAAGGAGTATATAATAAAATCTATAAAATCTTTAGTTTCATTTGAAGGAATATATGAAAAGAAGAGATTTGAAGACAATGGAATGGTTGTAGATGAAGATAGCTATTACTGTGGTCAAAAAGCACCAGAACCTTTAGTTGTTAAAGAAAACAACGTGAATTTTGCCATTTATTTAAATGATGGTGCTATGGTTGGGGTATTCTTAGATCAAAAGGATGTTAGAAAATCTATAAAGAATACTTATTCTAATGGTAAGAGAGTATTAAACACTTTTTCATATACAGGAGCATTCTCAATGGCAGCAGCAATGGGTGGTGCTATAACTACTAGTGTGGATTTGGCAGGTAGAAGTTTAAAAAAGACTATTGAAAATTTTGAATTAAATAAGATTGATCTAAATAATCATGAAATTATTGTAGAAGACATATTCCATTACTTTAAGGAAGCTAAAAAAGATAATAAGAAATTTGATTTAGTTATATTAGATCCTCCAAGTTACGCTACTTCTAAAGATAATACATTTAGTGCAGCAAGTAATTACAAAGATTTAGTTAAGAGTGCTATTGATGTTACTGAAGATGAGGGAGTAATAGTTTGTTCTACTAATTGTTCTACATTTAATATGGATAAATTTAAGAAGTTTATTGATAAAGCATTTGTAGAAAGTAATAAGAAGTATTTTATTCTTGAGGAACATACATTACCAGAGGATTTTGCGGTTTCAGATAAATATCCTGAAGGCGATTATCTTAAGGTAGTTTTTGTTAAAGTATACTGTGATAAATTAATGAATGAAATTGAAAATATGAACTAAGATTATAAACAATAAATATAGAATAAAGCATTGTTAAATAGTGTTTAAAATTAAGATTTAGATTTAATCTAGATCTTTTTTTATTGATATGAATAAATTAATACATTAATATATATGAAGTTTTAAACAACATGTTGAAATCTTATTAAAGCAAAATAGATTAATATCGATAATATATAATGAAATTGCAATTTAATTTAATAAAGAATCTAATTTACAAGATACTATAAAATTTTAGTACACTAGATATAAGAAGGAGATGTATAAGGTGGGAAATAACTGGGGGTTCGATGTAAAAAAGATACATAAGGTAAATTATATAACTATAATTGTTATATGTTTACTTATGAGTGTAACTACTATGTCAATGCTTAACTTTAAAGTAAGTATGGAAGACTTATTACCATTCATAATAATATTAATAGGTTCAACTATCATATACTTTGCGAATATAAGGGATATGATAAAAGCTATAGCATTTAGTTTAGCTATAATACTTTCAAATTTTGGGTATTTTTTATCTGCGAATTTTAATGAACAAACCATAGCTTCTGATACATTAGTTTTTGTAGCAGGAATAGTATGTGCAGCATTATATTTTAGCAAAAAATTATTGGTTACTAATGCACTTATTTTGGATATATGTATTGCAATATTATTTTGGGTTAATCCAGGAAGTATTTTAGGAAAAAGTTTTTCATATTCTAATATGCTAAATTTTTTTGTAATTTTAAATGGAATTATAATTTTAATCTATTGTCTTACTATTTGGGGGGGACAGCTTATTGAAGCAGCAAATAAAAAATCTTCAGAAAGTAAAAATTTAATAGATAAATTAGATGAACTGTTATTAAATATTAAAAGTGTTACTAATGACTTAGATGGTAACATCGAAAATTTTTCTGAAGATATTAAACTTGTTAATGGTACTAGTAAAGATATAAATGAGTCTATGGAACAAATAAATATTGGAGTTCAAGAAATAGTAAGGAGTATGTCAGATATAAACTTAAGAATAAATAACTCAACTGATTCATTGAATAAAACTAGTGACATATCTAATTCAATATCTATGATAGCAAATGAGATGAATGATAATGTTAAAGATGGATCAGAAAAAATCAATTCTATGAATAGTACTATGGAGACAATTAAATCAGCTGTAGAAATATCTTTGGATACAGTTAACACTCTAAAAAATAGCATTGATAAAATAAATTCTGAAATTAATAGTATTTATGAGATTTCATCTCAAACTAATTTATTATCATTAAATGCAAGCATTGAAGCAGCTAGAGCTGGAGAACATGGAAAGGGATTTGCTATAGTTGCAGAAGAAGTTAAAGAACTTGCTGATCAAAGTACTAAGATAGTAAAAAATATTTATGAAATAATTACTGAAATAAATTTAATTACTAATGATGCAGTTGTTAAGGTTTCTGAAGGAAACACTTCAGCAGATGATGGAATTAAAGTTGTTAATGATGTGTGTAGTTCTTTCAATAACATTGAAGAATATTTTAAAACAATGAATGAGTATATAGGAGAAGAACATACTCTTATTAAAAATGTAGTGGATAATTTTATACCTATAAAAATAGAGATTGAAGGGATAGGAAGTATTACTGAAGAACATTCAGCATCTACAGAAGAAATTGATAGAACAATCAATGAGCAAAGCAAGAAAATTAACTCAATGACTTTATCTATAGAAGAAATTAGCGAATTAAGTAAAAATTTAAAGAAACTTTCTTCTAGATAGATAGTAATTAAAAAACATAGAGAGAAAGCAGTACGTTAACATTTATTTAGTGAAAAAGAAATTTAATATTTTAAATACAAGTTAAAATGCATACTGTAAATTAGTATGCATTTTTGTTAATTTCAATAAATTAATGTATTAATATATTCAAAATATAAACAAAAATGACAACGATTACTAAAGTTAAATGTATTAATATCGATAATATATAATGGAATTGGAAATTAATTTGATTAGGAGATGTATTAAAATGGAAAACGATTGGAGTTTTGATATTAAAATTATACATAAAGTAAATTATATAACTATAATTGTTATAAGTTTACTTATGAGTTTAACTACTATGTCAATGCTTAATTTTAAACTACGTATTAATGATTTATTACCATTCATAATAACAATAATAGTTTCAATTATAATATTTTTTTCAAATATAAATGATTTCATAAAAGCTATATCTTTTAGCTTAAGTATAATACTCTCAAATTTTGGATATCTTTTATTTGCAAACTTTAATGAACAAACTACTGCATCGGATGCATTAGTTTTTGAAGCAGGTATTGTATGTGGTGCATTATATTTTAGTAAAAAAGTATTAATTATAGATGCATTTGTTTTAGATATATGCATTGCAATCTTATTTTTGTTTAATCCTAGAAGTCTTTTAGGGGAAAATTTTTCATACTCAAATATGTTAAATTTTTTTGTTATTTTAAATGGAATCACAATTTTAATTTACTGTATTACTATCTGGAATAGAAAATTAATTGAAGTAGTAGATAAAAAGTTTTTAGAAAGTAGGGAGTTAGCAGATAAATTGGATGCAATCTTATTAAATAAGACTAGTGAGATATCTAATTCAATATCTACAATATCAAATGAAATAAATGATAATGCTGAATATGAAGCAGAAAAGATTAACAATATAATAGATTAAAGAAAATTTCAAAGTAATTAGCAAAAAATAACTGGTTAGGAGAAGTTCAATTACTCAGTCCATTTTACTTATGTATATATCAACACTCTACTATAAAACATAGCCAATATTTTTATTATAGAGTAAGAAAAAACAAGATATTAAGGAATATTTTATTTCATTATGCTATACTACTGATTATAGGATATATTAGGAGGCAATTCACGGATGGATAAAAGGCAACTAGTTATAATCTCTAGTAATGCAAAAAAATTTTTAGAAGTATCTAATAAAGCTAAAAATAATAAATTTGAATTTTCAATACATGAAAGCATAGATGAAGTTATTAAGTTAGATGAAAATTTAATAATAATAGACACTAATGTAGGTAATGAAGAAGTTATTAGAACTATAAAAAAACTAAAGAATGAATTTTTAAAAGTTAAATTAGGAATTATAATATGTATAGATAAAGAGAATATTGAGAGTTTAAAAGAGTACATAAAAATTGGAGCAGATGATTATATATTAAAACCATTTAGCTTTGAAGAAATAGATTTAAGAATTAGTAATCAAATTAAGTTAATGAAAGCAGAAACAAATTCTAAGATAAAAGATATTCAGTTTGATGCATTATTAAATAACACTCCTTTTATGGCTTGGTTTAAGGACAAAGACAGTAATTATATTAAGGTAAACAATGAATTCATGGAACATAGTGGAAAAACCATGAAGCAAATAAAAGGCAAAGGTGATCATTATGTATGGAGTGGAATGGTAGGAGATAGGTGTAGACAGTTTGATTTAGAAGTAATGAATAAAAGAACACAAGTAGTTTTTGATGAGATAATTCCTGGAGCGAAGGGATTTAAGCAATTTAACATGTATAAGGCACCAGTATTAAATGAATTTGATGAAGTAATAGGTACTATAGGTATTGCAAGAGATATTACTGATTTAAAAAATAAAGATGCAAAATTACAAATACTCATGAATAATTTACCATTTCCAGTATGGTTAACTGATACGAAAGCAAGATACGTTAATGGAAACAATAAATTTTCAGATTATTTTAATGTAAACATAGATGAATTAATAGGAAAAGTCCCACATGAATTTTTTGGAGAAGATGTTGTAGAAAATATTCATGATGAAAATAATGAAGTAATGGAATCCAAAGAGACTAGAAAATTTGAGTCTGATATTAAAATTAAAGGTGAAATTAGAAATGTAGAAATATATAAAACTCCAGTTTTTGATATAGGAAATAAGGTTATTGGTATCACTAGTGCTCTTATAGATATTACAGAGATTAAAGAAGCACAAAGAAAAATAAAGAAACAAGCTTTTACAGATGCTTTAACTCAAATATCAAATAGAACTGCATTATATGATTATATGAAAGATGAAAATGATTATAGTAAAATAGGTATGATGCTTATAGATATTGATAACTTTAAAGATATTAATGATTATTATGGTCACAACTTTGGTGATAAAGTAATTGTACATGTAGCAAATGAACTTAAGGAAATCTGTAACGATGCTTTTATATGTAGATTTGGCGGAGATGAATTTTTGATTGTTTTTAAAGATGTAGAAAATGAAGATGTTATAAGTAATCAAGCTGAAAAAATATTAGAAAAAATACGTTTGTATAAAGAGCATGATTTTTCTGTTAGTATAGGTATTGCAATGGGAGATAATATATCAGATATAAATAGGTTGCTTGTAAAGGTAGACCTTGCAATGTACAAATCTAAAGAATTAGGTAAAAATAGATTTATGACATATACTAAAGAATTAGAAGCAGAAAAAAACTTAACTTTAAATATAGAAAAAGATTTAAAGTATGCAATAGCCAAAAATGAAGTAAAGGTATTTTATCAACCACAGTATACAATAGATAGAAAACTAAAAGGATTTGAAGCGTTATTTAGATGGCAAAGTAAAAAATATGCTAGTGTTCCTGTTATAAAAATAATAGAAGTTATGGAAAGCACAAACTTAATAATAGATATGGGCTATTATATAATGCGTGAAGCTTGTAAATTTGCAAAAAAAATAAATGTAAATAGAAAAGCGAAGATAGTAGTTTCAATAAATATATCTGCTATTCAAATAATGGAAAAAGATTTTATAAAAAAGGTAAAATCAATAATTAATAAGACTGGTGTATCTATTAATTGTATTGGAATAGAAATAACAGAAACAATATTAGTTAAAAATATAGAAGAAAATATAATGAAGATTAAAGAATTAAAGGATATGGGAATTATAATTAGTTTAGATGATTTTGGTACAGGCTATTCATCTCTTAATTATATTGTAAATATGCCTTTATCATTAATAAAGATAGATAAGAGTTTTATTAGCGGAATGAATGTAAAAAAAGAATATATAAAGCTTTTAAGATTAATTATTGCATCAGCTCATTCATTAAATTTACCAATAGTAGCTGAAGGGGTAGAAACTGAAGAACAATTAGAAAAATTAAATAAAATGAATGTAGATTATGTTCAAGGATTTTTATTTTCTAAACCAGTAGAGGAAGAAAAAGCATTTAAATTATTAGAACTTGAATCATAAATTTACCATACAACTTAAAATTTTGTTGTATAACTATAATAAGCAAATATTTTATAAATATACTATTGTACGTGGTTAGTTAAAAAGTGTATAATGAAATGGCAGGTTATTAATTAAAATTACGAATGCGGGCTACATCTTAAGAATATTTCATATTTTTAAGATGTAGCCCAAATTTTTATATATTATATGAGAGGATTTAATTTTATTATAAGGAAGAGATTTAATTAAATATATAAGGATATCGGCTTTTACATATATTGATACAGTCTTTAACAGTATTTTCTCCATAATAGTTTATTAACTCAACAATAACTAATCCTAAAGCATTTTCTACTTTTGCTACATATAAAATGTGAACTAACTTATCGGTTAAATTATCAAAATTAAAACAATGTTTACTCATAATATAATAAATCCTCTCTAATTATAATTTATTAAATATATATTCATCTTTCAGGTATTCAATGACTAAAATCCAAAGATAATAAGATATATTTTAGAATATGAGCAATTAATAGAAATATATGCAGATTTAATAGAAATTTATCTTACAAAAATGTAATGTAAATGAAAGATATTTAAATATGTGATTCTATTAAGTTAGTATAGAATAATTTATGTAGAATATAACAAAGGAGAAGATGATTTATGTTTAACTCATTTCAATTAAAAGTAATAGCTTTAATATTTATGATATTAGATCACATTTATACTTATATGGGACCAGTAAGTGGAGTAAATATTCCTATATGGTTTGGATATTTAGGAAAACTTGCAGCACCAGTATTCTTTTATTTAATAGTAGAAGGATTTTTTAAGACTAAGAGTAGAATTAGTTATATGAAAAGACTATTTGTATTTGGAATTATAATGATTTTTGTTGATATTACATTTAATATCCATAACAATATATTTTTATCATTAGGATTGGCAGTAGCGCTTATGAATATGATAGAGTACACTAAAAAGTGTAAACAAGAAGGTAAGGATTATTGGATTGGAATATTGTGTAGTGTGGTAATTGGAATATTGATGATTTTTACAGAAGCATCTGTATATGGTTTGGGAATGACATTAATATTTTATTTCTTAAAAGAAAAGAAGATATTAATGTCCATAGCATATATACTATTTAGTATATCACCTATTTTATCATCATTAAGTCTTGGAGAATATTTTATGGAATCAATATTTATTTGGGATTATCAATGGATGATGGTATTTTCAATAATATTAATACTTATGTATAATGGAAAATTAGGTTTGCGTAATAAATTTAGTAAATGGATGTTTTATGTAATTTATCCCATTCATCTAATTATTATAGTTTTAATAAGTAGAGGATTGCTATTTTAGATTATGTTTGTATTTTAATATGAAGTTTATAAAATAGGAAATTTAATTTAAAATTCTAAAAATAAATATTAGTTTAATTAAGTTAATACAGATAAAAAAATTCTTTGCTTAATCATTATAAGCAAGGAGTTCTTTTTTTATTATATTAAATTACCACGTGAAAGTTTAATATAAGTAGCATTAAATTTCATAATTATTACTCCTAAATATAAATTTAATCTTTTGCTAAATTATAACACAAACAGATAAATATGTTATAATTTAACAAAAGATATTATAATATAGAAGAATTAGATGTAATATTAAAGAATTTAAGATAGATAGGGGGAAACTTATATGAAAAATAAAACTTCAACATTAAATATAGGCAATAAACTAGGGGATGTTTCTCTTGGAATTCCTATAATTGTTTTTATGTTCATTCTTAATTGGCTTTTTTATATAACAGCATATCAAAAATTTGAAGGTATGCCATTAATGCTAGCTCCATATATATGCTCAATAGGAGTTATTTTAGCATTAATTTCAAGAAAGCTTTCAGATAATAAACTATGGAAGATAGGTATTATTTTTAATATACTTTTAATTATAGCTCCATTTTTGTATTGGCATTTAGGAACTTTAATTTTTGGCGTTTAATATTTAAATTTTAATTGTATTTTTAGGTATTTATCTAAGGAGACTGGATTGAATTAAGAAATTTTTAGGAGCGTTATATGAGAAATAGATGTGAATACTGTAGTCATAAATTTAAATACAGAGAAGTAATAAAATCAGTGTGGGCAATTAAAGAATATAAAAATATAAAATGTGAAGAATGTTTAACTGAATATAAGTTGACATGGTATTCTAATTTATTAATTAATGTATTAGTTACAGCACCAGTACTTGTAACAAATTTAATAGGTTCTAAAATATTAATTTTATATGTACTATGGCTAATTATTATGATTTTAATAACTCCATTATTTTGCACATATAAAAAAATATGATTGATACAAACAAGAAGAAATTAAGATAAAAAATAAACTTATGAGGTGGACAATGATTTTTAAGACTTTAAGTTACATAGGAGAAAAATTAAATGATAGTGGAGTAGTGTGGGCTGTAGGAGCATCTATTTTATTAAATAGTTATGGACTTGCAGATCATCCTAATGATATTGATGTTTTAGTAGACACAAATGATATTGAAAGAGTCGATAAAATTTTAAAAAGTATTGGAGAAAAGAAAGAAAGAAAAGAGTCCAAGACATATTCTACAAAATACTTTTATGAATATGTTGTGAATGGAATTGATATTGATGTCATGGCTGGATTAAACATTAACTATAATGGTGGAGTATTTAAATATACTTTTGATAATAAGTCAATTTCAGAATTTAAGAATATAAATGGAGTAAATATACCATTAACTTCTTTAGAGGATTGGTATGTTATATATCAGTTAATTCCAAATAGAGAGAAAAAAGTGAATTTTATAGAGGACTATCTAATATCAAATGGAATAAAAAATAAGGGATTATTAGAAAGAACGTTAAAGTGTGAATTGCCTGATGAAGTTAGAAATAAAATTAAAAAAACATTAATTTTAATAATACATACAGTTTTACTAAAAGATTGCTGAATTTAATGAATGATTAAAAATATACCTTACAAAATATTTTAAACAAATAGTAGTATTTTATGTTTTAAAATGCTAATTCAGCAATTGTGTAAACATATTCATATTGTTTAACAAATAATTTTTATGGAGGTTAAAAATATGGATAAAAAAGAAATAAAAATAGTTACTATTGGAGGGGGTTCAAGTTATACTCCTGAATTAATTGAAGGATTTATAAAGCGTAGTAATGAACTTCCAATTAAAGAAATTTGGCTTGTAGATATTGAAGATGGAAAAGAAAAGTTAGAAATTGTTGGTGCTATGGCTAAAAGAATGGTTAAGGCAGCTAAATTAAATTGGAAAATTAATTTAACTTTAAATAGAAGAGAGGCATTAAAGGATGCTGACTTTGTAACAACTCAATTTAGAGTAGGCCTTTTGGATGCGAGAATAAAGGATGAAAGAATTCCTTTAAGTCATGGACTAATAGGACAAGAAACAAATGGTGCAGGTGGTATGTTTAAAGCCTTTAGGACAATTCCAGTTATTTTAGAAATAATTGAAGATATAAAAGAATTATGTCCAAATGCATGGCTTATAAATTTTACAAATCCAGCAGGTATGATAACTGAAGCAGCTATTAAATATGGAGAATGGAATAAAACTATAGGATTATGTAATGTTCCAATCAATTGTATAAAACAAGATAGTAAAGCATTAGAACTTGAAGAAGAAGATTTATTTTTTAAGTTTGGAGGAATAAATCATTTTCACTATCATAGGGTATGGGATAGTTGTGGAAATGAAAGAACAAAAGAATTAATAGAATTATTATATAATCCAATTAATGAGGATTCAAATAATGAAGCGGTAGTAGCAAATATTAAAGAATCAAAATTTATATATGAACAAATAAAAGATTTAGGATTATTACCGTGTCCATACCATAATTACTATTATGCTACAGATGATATGCTAAATGAAGAACTGGAAGGTTTTTCAAAGGGAGAAACAAGAGCTGAGGTTGTTAAAAAAACAGAAGAGGAATTGTTTGAATTATACAAAGATGTTAATTTAGATTATAAACCAGAACAATTAACTAAAAGAGGTGGAGCTTATTATAGCGATTCAGCATGTGAAGTTATAAGTTCAATATTTAACGATAAAAGAAATATTATGGTGGTGAGCACTTTAAACAAAGGAGCAATTATAGATCTTCCATATGATTCTGTTGCAGAAGTTTCAAGTATAATAACATCACATGGTCCAGAACCAATATGTTTTGGACAATTAGATGCATCATCAAGGGGAATGCTTCAATTAATGAAATCTATGGAACAAGAAACCATTTTAGCAGCAATTAGTGGTGATTATAATAAAGCATTACAAGCTTTTATAATAAATCCATTAGTTCCAAGTGGTAATGTTGCAAAGACAGTATTAGATGAATTACTTTTAGCACATAAAAAGTATTTACCTCAATTTAAAGGAGACGCTATACTTTAAGAACTAGTGGTATTTTAGTACAAGCATAATTATTATATTTAGATAGAGCTTATAAAAACTAATGGTTATAAATTTGTTATCAATGAGTCTGTAAGGATTATGTATAGTACAGAGCATAGTTAGATTGTATAAAAGCTTATAGATAACATGTTTTGTTTAATTGACAATGAAAAACTATTCAGAATAAAAAACATTTTGAATAGTTTTTTATGTATGAAGTCAAGTATTTTGTTCAATTTTGTGTATTAATATAGGGATTATATTAAAATAAAGTCTAATATTAAGAAACTAACTTTTATATAGGAAGGGGGGATTATAATGGTTAACATAACTAGAAAAGAAGAGGTTATGAAAAAACTACTAGAGCTTGAAAGTAAAAGTGAAAAAGGAGTAACAGCTACTCAATTAAGTTTATATATGAAATTAGATCGTACTAATGTAAGTAGATATCTAAATGAACTGTATAAAGATAAAAGATTGGATAAAAAGGATGGAAGACCAGTTGTATATAGTAGTATAAAAATAAAACAAAATAATAATTTAAGCGAAAATAGTAAAGAGCGAACAGTTAATAAAAAAGATAGTTTAGAGATGCTTGTTGGTTCAAAACATTCACTAAAATTGCCAATACAACAAGCAAAAGCAGCTATATTATATCCACCTAGAGGACTTCACACTTTAATATTAGGTGAAACTGGTGTTGGAAAATCATTATTTGCTGAAGTTATGTATTACTTTGCAAAAGAGTCTAATATGATATTGAATGATGCACCATTTGTCAGGTTTAATTGTGCAGATTATGCTGATAACCCTCAATTAGTTATTGGGCAAATATTTGGAATAAAAAAAGGAGCATTTACTGGTGCTGATAGTGATAAAGAAGGTTTATTAAAAAAAGCAGATGGTGGAATATTTTTCTTGGATGAGATACATAGATTGTCTCCACAAGGACAAGAAATGCTATTTACTTTTATTGATAAAGGATATTTTAGAGCTTTAGGTGATACAGAAAAGAAAATAAGAGCAGAAGTACAAATTATAGCAGCAACCACAGAATCACCTGAATCATTTTTATTAAAGACATTTACTAGAAGAATTCCAATGACAATAGTATTACCACCACTTAGAGAGAGAATGCTAGAAGAAAGATATAGGCTGTTAAGTGAATTTATAATAGCGGAATCATTAAGACTTGGTAAAAGTATATATGTAAGTAAAAATTCAATAATATCCTTTTTGCTATATGATTGTCCTAACAATATAGGACAATTAAAAAGTGATGTTCAACTTTCGTGTGCTAAGGCATTTTTAAATTATAAAATAAATAAGAGCAATTATATTTTAGTAGATCAAAAAGAATTACAGCCTAGAGTTCAAAAAGGAATAATGAAAATTCAAGAACATAGGGAAGAAATAGAGGTTATAGTTAAAAATATTACTGATATTTTAAGATTTTCAAGTAAAGATAATTTTCAAAGAAATTTTGAATTAGAATTTGGTGAATCTAATAATGTTAAAAATAAGAGCTTTTATTCAATTATAGAAAATAAGGTAGAATTATTAAAGAATCAAGGAATTGATGAAGAAAGTATTAATAATATTTTAAATATTGATTTTGAAGAGTATTTTAAAAAGTATATAAATACAATAAATACAAATTTAAAAAAAGAAGAAATTTCTAAGATTGTTGGATTAAAAATAATAAGAGTTGTTGAAAATATGTTATCTATAGCTTCTAAAAGATTAAACAGAGAATTTAATCAAAGAGTTTATTTTGGACTTTCACTACATTTACAAGGGAGTATTGAGAGAATTACTTGTGGAAAAAAGATATATCATCCTAAACTTAATATTATTAGAGTTCAATATAGAGAAGAATTCAATGTAGCCATGGAGATAGTTAAAATTATTGAAAAAGAATTTAATGTAGATGTTCCTTTAGATGAGATTGGATATGTAACTATGTTTTTATCTGCATGTGATGATGAAGTTAATGAATACGTAGAAGAAAAAGTTAGTGTCCTTGTTATGATGCATGGAAGAAGTACGGCCAGCAGCATTACTGAAGTAGCTAATATACTTATAGGGGAAGAATATATACAATCATTAGATATGCCGTTAACAATGAAGGCAGAGGTTATGTTTAAAAAGGCTAAAGAAAAAATTAAAGAAATGAATACTAAAAAAGGATTATTAATATTGGTGGATATGGGATCATTGATTAATTTTGGAAGTATCATTAGTGATGAATTAGGTATTAAAGTTAAGACAGTGGACATGGTAACAACATTAACTGTTATAGAGGCAGGAAGGAAAGCAATAAATGGAAGAAGTTTAGATTCTATTTATAGTTCATGTCAAGAAATAGGAAGAACTTCAATACAAATGTCTAAGGAATATTATAGCCACCATAAAGAATTTATAATAATTACAACTTGTTTTACAGGAGAAGGTGCAGCGGAAAGAATAAAAACAAGAATAAGTTGTAGTTTGAAAAACATAGAAAAGGTTAGCATTATTTCTATTGATATATTAGATAAAGAAGATTTCTTAAAAAAGGTAAGTACATTGAAAGAAAAATATATAATATTAGCTGTGGTTGGAACTGTAAATATATTTATTGAAGGAGTACCATTTGTATCTGCACAGGATGTTTTTATGGAATATGGAGTAAAGCAATTAGATGATTTAATTGAAATAGAGAGTAATTTCTTAAAAGTAAGAAAAGCATTAGAAAATGAAATAACAGAAATTAATTGTATGGCTTTAATTAGTGACATTAGAAATATTATAAGAGATATAGAAGAAAGTTTGAATGTTAAAATTCAACATGATATACAAATTGGAATTCTAATTCATATAAGCTTTCTTATAGACAAACTAAAACATGGAATGAATCAGACTAAGTTTAATGAATTAGAAGAATATAGATACAAGTATTTAAAGGAGTTTTTGATTATTAGAAAAAGTTTAGGCATTTTAGAAAATAATTATAATATTGAAATTGGTGATGATGAATTAGCTTATATAGTTAGAATGGTTGTAGAAAATATAGTGTAAATATTAGTTATAACTTAACTGTAGATTGTGATATAAGGAGTTAACTTTATATAGAGTGTAAAAATAAGAAAGTGTGTAATTGATTTTACACACTTTTTTTGAGATTTTTACAATATGAGAATAGACTATAAACATAGGAAAAACATGATTTTAAAGAAAAATTTCTTTAATATAAATTTTGGCATGGTTATTGCTTAGTATATAGGTGTAAGGTAAAAATAATAAACAAGAATGAATATGTTTTAAAACTGTAATATAAAACTGTAACATAAAACTGTAAATTTAAAGGAGGATTTTAAGTGAAAAAGATATTGTTAGTTTGTTGTGCAGGAATGTCTACTAGTTTATTAGTTTCAAAAATGCAAGCAGCAGCAAAAGAGAAGGGAATTGAATGTAGTATAGAAGCAACAGGAGAAGCACAAGTTAAAGATCATATAGATGATATTGATATTTTATTATTAGGGCCACAAGTTAGATTTTTATTAAAACAATTTCAAAAAAGCCTAGCTGATAAGAATGTGCCAGTAGAAGTTATAAACACTATTGATTATGGAACAATGAATGGAAAGAAAGTACTAGCAAGGGCTTTAGAACTTATAGATAATAAATAATCAAAAAAAGGGGAGAAACTATATGGAAGAAATAATAATGAATCTTATAGTTCATAGTGGGGAAGTTAGAAGTTATTCAATGGAAGCAATTCAATGTGCTAAAAAGGGAGATTTAAATAAAGCTAGGGAATTGATAGAAAAAGCTGATGAAGAAATGTCAAAAGCTCATAATGTTCAATCATCTTTAATACAAAAAGAAGCTGGTGGAGAAAAAATAGAGGTGTCATTGCTTATGGTACATGCTCAAGATCATTTGATGACAAGCATGACAGTAAAATCTCTTGCTATTGAATTCATAGATATGTATGAGAAATTTGATGATAAGCTAAATAAGTAATAAAGTTAATTAGATGAAGAAGTATCTCCAACAATAGGAGCTTATTATATGGAATGGGGGATGAAAGAATGATAGGACTCGGGATTTCAGTTTATCCTAATCATGCAGATATAAATGAAATTGTGAAGTATATACATTTAGCTGGCAAATATGGATTTAAAAGAATCTTTACATGCTTAATTTCTGTAGCTGATAAAAACACTGAAGATGTAATTAGTGATTTCAAAACTATGTTATGTGCAGCTAAAGAAGAAAATATGGAGGTGATTGCAGATTTAGATCCAAGTGTATTTAAAAGTTTAGGGGCATCTATATATGACCTAAAAGTGTTTAAAGATATTGGATTAGATGGAATAAGGCTAGACTTAGGCTTTAGTGGATTAGAGGAATTTATCATGAGTTTTAATGAGTATGGATTAAAAATAGAACTTAATATGAGCAATGGGACTAAGTATATAGATAATATTTTATCTTACAAATCCAATATTGATAATCTATATGGATGTCATAATTTCTATCCTCATAAATATACAGGTCTTTCACTTGAACATTTTATTAAGTGTTCAAAACAATTTAAGGAACTTGGATTAAGAACAGCCGCCTTTGTAAATTCTAAAGAAGCCAAGTATGGACCTTGGCCTGTATCAGAAGGGTTATGTACTTTAGAAATGCATAGAAACTTACCAATAGATGTACAAGCTAAACATTTTTTAGCAACAGGACTTATAGATGATGTAATAATAGCAAATTCTTTTGCATCAGAACAGGAATTAAAGATATTAAGTGAAATAAATAAAGAAAAATTAATGCTTAATATTGAATTTGATGAAACTGCAACAGAACTTGATAAAAAGATAGTTCTTGAAGAATTTCATTACAATAGAGGTGATGTATCAGAATACATGATAAGGTCTACGCAAAGTAGAGTTAAATATAAAGATAAGCGCTTTCCAGCAGTTAATACTCCAAATATAAAAAGAGGAGATTTATTAATAGATTCGGATTTATACACTAGATATGCAGGTGAACTTCAAGTTGCATTAAAGGATATGAAAAATAGTGGAAAAACAAATGTGGTTGGAAAGGTAGTTGATGAAGAAGTATTTTTATTAAATTATATAGAACCTTGGACAAGTTTTTGTTTTAGAGAAGTAAAAGGTTAAAAGTTATAAGAATAAAAAAATATACCTAAGTAAGGAGGAAAAGGTCTATGAAAAAATTTTTTGATTGGATGGAAGAGCATTTTGTACCTATCGCAGCTAAAATAGGTGCTCAAAGGCATTTAGTAGCAATACGTGATGGGTTTGCAACAATAACACCATTAATTATGGCAGGAGCATTTGCAGTATTATTTAATAATTTAGGTTTTAAATGGTATCAAAACTTTCTGGATTGGCTATTACCAGTGGGATGGAAAGCTTGGGGTGTAGCTATTTCTAATGGTTCTTTTGGTGTTATGTCAATATTAATAGTATTTACAATATCTTATCATTTGGCAAAAGGATATGATAAGGATCCATTAGCAGCAGGTATATTATCATTAGGATCTGCAATGCTTTTATATGCAACAAATGCTGAAGGTGCATTACCATTTACTTTCTTAGGAGCTCAAGGACTATTTATATCTATAATAGTAGCATTAGTTGTTACAGAAATTTTTGTTAAGTTATCAGGAAATCCTAAATTAATTATAAAGATGCCCGAGGGAGTTCCACCAGCAGTTTCTAAATCTTTTGCAGCTTTATTGCCATCAATTATAGTTTTAGCTTTAACAGCTGGAGTTAAGGAATTATTAATAGTTATAAATATACCAGATGTTCATCAGGCATTATTCTTAGCACTACAAAAACCACTACAAGGTGTTGCAGGTAGTTTAGGTGGAGTATTACTTATAATTTTTGTATCTCAATTACTATGGTTCTTTGGATTACATGGTTCTAATATACTTGCACCAATTATAAATGCGCTACTACTTCCATTGCTTGTTTTAAATACAGAAGCAATTAATTCAGGAGTAGAACCAAAATATATTGTAAGTAGTCAATTTTTAGATTCATATGTAAATATGGGTGGATCAGGAGCTACTATTGCATTAATTATAGCGATATATATTTTAGGAAAGAAATCAGGATCTCAACAAAAGATGATTGCAAATTTAAGCTTAGCACCAGGATGTTTTAATATTAATGAACCAATAATTTTTGGTATGCCAATAATATTAAATCCAATGTACTTTATTCCATTTATGTTAGCACCATTAGTATCTGCATTAACAGCATATGGTTTAACAGCAATACACTTTGTACCAAAAGTTTCAATTATGGCAGGATGGACAACACCTCCAATTTTAGGTGCAATATTCTCTACTAACTCAATTAGGGGTGGAGTTACAGCTCTTATTTGTTTAGTTATTAGTGTATTAATATATCTTCCATTTGTTTATGTAGCAGGAAGACAAGAACTAAAAAATAACCAATAAATTTATTAAAGCTTTATCCTACTAATTATATAGTAGTTTAATATCATATAAATTATCCTCTCAAAATTAGCCCATTTTATAAAACAATTTATTTACAAAAAGCACTTCAGAATGTTTTTCTGAGGTGCTAATTTTTTTATTATTTAGGAAATTATATTATTGAAAAATTTGTAGATAACTTAAATTATAATTTTATTTTAAGGATAAGGATTAAAACCTAAATAATATTATTTCTTTATTTAATAGGATATAATTAATGTATATGATGCACAAAAAAGGAGCGGTATAGATTGAATATATTGATTGCAGATGATGAAAAGCAGATGCTTAAAATACTAGAAGCTTATTTTAAAAGAGAAGGATTTAATACTTTTGTGGCAGAAGATGGTGAAATGGCATTAGAAATATTTCATTCAAATAAGATAGATATAGCAGTGTTAGATTGGATGATGCCTAAAATTAGTGGAATAGAAGCTTGCAGATATATAAAGGAAAACAGTACTGCAAAGGTACTAATATTAACTGCAAAATCTCAAAATGATGATGAAATAGAAGCATTAAATTGTGGGGCAGATGAATATGTAAAAAAACCATTTGATCCAAGAATACTTTTATTAAGAGCTAAAAAACTTGTGAATTTTAATGAAAAAATGATAGTTAATGGTATTAAATTAAATATTAATGAACAAAAAGTATATAAAAATGATGAAATTTTAAAACTAACTAAAATAGAATATGATCTTCTTTTAGTTTTTATGAAAAATAAAGGTATTATCTTATCGAGAGATAAACTTATAGATTTAGTGTGGGGAATTGATTATATTGGAGATTATAGAACAGTGGATACTCATATAAGGCGATTAAGGGCAAAAATAGGAGAAGATAATATAAAAACATATAGAGGAATAGGTTATAGTTTGGAGGTTGATGAAAATTAAGATAAGCAGAAAGCTTACTGTTAGCATAGCTTCAGTTGTGATTATAGTTTTAATAATTTCTATATTAATAAACTTATTCTTTGTGGGAAAATATTATATATTTGAAAAACGTAAAATTTTAAATAGTGTAGAAAATCAAATATTAACAGAAGACATAGATGTACTAATTGATGATATACCTAAAATAGAACAAGAAAACAGTGTTGTCATCGTATATGGAGACTTAAATGATAATTTGAATAATATAAATGAAAATTTAATTTCAAATTTTAATTTAAAGAAGGTTAAATTAAATAAATTTTGGGTTACTGAAGAAACACTAAATAATATAAATAATAGAAGCATTAATAAGATATATGATCAAGGCGTACCTAAATATAGGATGTTAACAAAATTTGTAAAGAAAGATTCATATATATTTGCAATAGGATTATCCATCCCTTATATTGATGAGACTATAAGCAGTGTAAATAAATTCAACATATACTTAAATATGTTATCTATAATTATAATTATTATATTATGCGCCATAATATCAAAAAAAATAATAAATCCATTAGAGCATCTTAAAAAATTATCTAGGGATATTTCTGAGTTGAATTTTAGAAAAGAAGAAATACATACTAATGATGAAATAGAAGAACTTGCAATAAGTATAAATAGCATGAGTGAAAGTCTAGAGAAAGCTCATAGTGAAATTAATATAAAAAATAAAAGATTGAAGGAATTAATTTCAGATATATCTCATGAATTAAAAACACCTTTAGCTTTGATTAAAGTATACAGTCAGGGATTAGAAGATGGATTAGATGACGGTACATATATAAATACAATACAAGAGCAAATTGATGAAATGGATTATTTAATAGAAAAATTATTATTTTGGGCAAAATTAGAAAATAAACTAAGGAATAATTCAACTTTTGACATAGGAAAAAATATTAAAGATATAATAAAAAAATATCAGCTTATTCTTAAAGAAAGTGATATAAAACTATATTTAAATTTTGATGAAAAGAAAGAATATATCATATATGCTGATGAAGAAGATATTGAGGTAGTATTAAATAATTTTATTACTAATGCTATAAAATATACTAGCAATAATAGTATTGAAATAAAATTATTAGAAACTTTAGGGAAAGTAGAATTTTTCATATCAAATGGTATAGAAGACAGAGAAAAATATAATTTAAATGAAATATGGCAACCTTTCTGTGTATTAGAAAAATCAAGGAATAAAAACATATCGGGAACAGGGTTAGGTTTATCAATAATAAAAAGTATATTAGAAAAATATAACTTTGATTTTGGATTTAATTTAAAAGGTGATAGTATTGAGTTTTATGTAACATTCATGTAACATTCTTAAGCTATTTTGTTTAAGAGGTGATAATAATGAAAAGAGTAATATCTTTAATACTAGCGGTATCATGCGCTACAACAGTTTTAATGGGATGCATAAACAAAGATAAAATTAATAATAAGCTTTATTCAAAGGTAGAAGATTTAGATTTTACTTTTAAAGTAGATCCAGAAACATTTAAGGTTGAAGTTGAATCAAATGGAGTGAATGAAATAGTTTCAGAACCATTAGAAAATATGAAGGTATCTGATCTGAAAAATAATGGTGATGAAGTGTCATGGAAATACGATGAGAAAAATTTAAATGTTGATGTTAAAAAACAAAATAATTACTTAGATATTTCTATAAAATCTACTAAAGATGAGGAGAATAAATTTTCTTGGCCTAATGTAAGCGGAGAAAGCTATATGCTTCCACTAAATCAGGGTAAGTATATTCCAAGCAATGATTTAGTTTGGAAAGAGTATTTAAATGAATCTGAAATGAAAGTTATAGAATCTTTTTCAATGCAGTTTTTTGCAGCAAGTAAGAAAGATTATTCGTTATTATATATAATTAAAAATCCATATAACAACAATATTACTTTTGATACTAAAGAAAATATAAAGTTTACATTTAATCATGAATACCCATCTATAAATAAAAATAAAGAATATGGTTTTAGAGTCTACTTAACTAAAAATAGTCCTGTAGATATCGCTAAAACATATAAAAATTATTTAATTGAAAATGATAACTTTAAAACATTAGAAGAGAAAGCTAAAGAAAATAAAAATATTGAAAAACTATATGGAGCACCACATGCGTATTTTTGGGACAGAAATGTTATATCAGAAGAAAATATTAAGTGGAATAGATTAAGAGAAAATATGCCTCAAAATATAAAACTTTGGATACAAAATTTATTGAATACAAAAGTTTTAGATGGGGGTGAGCTTGCAACAGCTTTTGATGAATTTCAAAAGTTAGATTATACAGATAAGTATACTAAAAATAGAATGCTTAAAGGTTTTAATGAAATATTGCAATTAAAAGAGTTCTATAATTCTGAAATTTTCACTAATTTAGATAATGAAAGCAAAGTTTTAGTAGACAAAGGTATTGATAACTTAAATTCAGTAGAACTTATAAATTTAAATAAAAGATTGTTAAAAAGTGTACTATCAGATGATTTAGTACCTATTGAAAAATGGTCTGATGCTAACACTGTTGATGTAATAGAAGATATGAAAAATTCAGGGTTAGATAATATGTGGCTTGGACTAGATGATTGGCAAGAAGGTTTTATAAAGCCTGAACTTGTGGAAAGTGCAAATAAAGCAGGATATTTAATAGGAACTTATGACTCATATCATTCAATTCACAAACCAGGGGAAGAACAATGGATAACAGCTAAATTTAATGATAAATCTCTTTTTGAGGAAGCTACTGTAGCCAAAAAGGATGGAAAGAAAATTGAAGGATTCCAAGGTGTAGGAAGAAAGTTAAATCCAACTTTAGCAATGCCTAGTGTAAAGGAAAGAGTAACATCAATTTTAAATACAGGATTACAATTTAATTCATGGTTCCTAGATACAGATGGAACTGGAGAAATTTTTGATGATTATTCATCAAATCATATTACAACTGAAGAAGAAGATATAAAAGCAAGACTTGAAAGAATGGATTATCTTCAAAAAGAGTACAACATGGTAGTTGGTACTGAAGGTGGAAATGATTTTGCAAGCAAAAATATAGCTTTTGCACAGGGAATAGAAACACCATCATTTTCTTGGATGGATAAGGATATGAATAAAAATAAAGATAGTGAATATTATGTTGGCAGATATTATTCCAATACTAATGGCGTACCAGAAATGTTCTCAAAACAAATTCCATTAAAGGACAAATATAAAAAAATATTTTTAGATACAACTTATACTATTCCATTATATAAATTAGTTTATAATGATTCAGTTATAACAACACATTGGTGGGGATGGGGAACACTAAAAATAAAAGATGAGATAGAAAATAGAATGTTATATGAAGTCCTTTATAATGTACCACCATTATATCATTTAGATAAAAATGAATGGGTAGAGCACAAAGAAATAATAATTAAACATAGCAAAGTTTGGTCAGATTTTAGTAAAAAAGTAATAAATAAAGAAATGACTGATTACAAAATATTATCAGATGATAAATTGGTTCAAATGACTCAATATGAAGATGGTATAAAAGTAGTGTGTAATTTCTCAAATAATGAAGTAAATGCTGAAGGAGAAAAAATACCAGCAAAATCTCTTATAATAATAGATGGTAATGATAAAGTTATATATACACCGCAAGGTGAATAATATAAAGCTCAAATATTTAATTAAGTAATATTATTATTTTAGAGGGGTTATTTATGTTTAATTTTATTAAGCATAAGTAGCTCCTTTTTACTCTATTGTTCTACAGGTATTTTTCTATTTACCTAAGAACTATAACTGCTAATAAGATCTTAAATGTATTTACATATATTATAGAGTAAAGTATTGTAGCTTAATATAGGAAAATCGTTAAAGAGGTGAATGTATTTGATACTCAAACAATTGAGTTATTCATTGGCAAAGGAATTTATATGTAATATATATCATTTACATATAAAATTTATAAGTTTATGATAATGTAATATTAATAAAAACTTTATGGAGTGATAGTAATGAATAACATTTTAATAATTGAAGATGAAAAAAGTGTATCAGAAGTTTTAAAGGCATACCTAGAAAAAGAAGGATATGGAGTGTATTCTACAGAAAATGGACTAGATGGAATTGAAATTTTTAGAAAAGAAAAAATTGATCTTGTTATTTTAGATTTAATGCTACCAGATATAGATGGAGAGGAAGTTTGTAAAATACTTAGAAGAATATCAGATGTATATATTTTTATGTTAACTGCTAAGAGTACATTAAGTGATAAAATTGAGGGGTTAAATATTGGTGCAGATGAGTATTTAACAAAACCATTGAGTCCAAGAGAACTTACTGCACGTGTAAATGCTTTGTTTAGAAGAATTGGTGAAAGTAATGATAATATTCTTTTTCTTGATGATGGTAAATTAACAATAGATAATGAAAAAAGAGTAGTTAAATTAAATATGCAAGAAGTAAGTTTAACTCCAAATGAGTTTGATATATTATATGTTTTAGCTTCAAACAAAGGAAAAGTATTTTCAAGAGAAGCTATAATAGAAAGAGTATTCGGTATTGATTTTGATGGCTCAGATAGAATTATTGATGTACACATTAAGAATCTACGTAAAAAGATTGAAGAAGACAGTAAATCTCCAAGATACATAATTACTGTTACCAAAATTGGTTATAAGTTTGGTGATGAAATATGAAACAAAATGTTAGAGAACGCTTAAGTTTTATTTTAATTTTTTGTTCCATAGTTTCAGTACTTTTATCAGCTTTAATTATAAATATGACAATAACAAACACTTTTAATAAATACATGAAGGATATACAAACTAAAAGAAACACAAGATTGGTAGAATATTTTCAACAAGTTTATAGAAGTGATGGTAATTGGAATAAAACTTCAGGGGAAGAAATGATGCACGAAGCATATATGAGTAATTATTGTTTAACTCTTTTAGATGAAAATAAAAAAGTTGTTTGGCAGATGAATCATGAGGATATACAATATAAAAATCATATGACAATAAACGGTAAAGAAGAAACAGGAATTTATACTTCTAACACTTTTGATATAAATGTTAATGAAAAAACAGTGGGATATATTATAGTTGGTCAATACTCACCTGTTTTACTTTCTCAAGAAGATCTAAGTTTTAAGGGACAGATTAATAAGGGGATTGTATTTAGTGGTATATTAACTTTAGTAATAGTAGCAGTTATAAGTTTAATTTTATCAAAGCAATTTTCTGAACCTATAAAATCAGTTGCAAAAACTTCTGTAAGTTTATCAAAAGGAAATTATAACTCAAAATCAAATATAAAAAGTAGCATTGAAGAAATTAGAAACTTAACTGAGAGCATAAATTCTTTAGGTGATAAGTTAAATAGTCAAGATTTACTAAGAAAGAGGCTTATTGCAGATATATCTCATGAAATAAGAACTCCTTTAAATGTACTTCAGAATAATTTAGAAGCAATGATAGATGGCATTATACCTATAACTATTGATAAGCTCATTAACTTAAATGATGAAGTAGTGAGATTTGGTAAGCTTTTAAATAACTTAAATGAACTAAAACAAATTGAATCTGATGAAATAGCACTCAATTTAGGTTTAGTTAATATAGAGCAACTACTTTTAACAGTAATAGACGACTTTTCAATTGCAGCAACAAAAAAAAATATAGAATTACTTATAAATGAAGATGAAAGCAAAAATCTTATAGTATTAGGTGATTATGATAAATTAAAACAAGTATTTATAAATCTTATTTCTAATGCAATTAAATTTAATTATGTAAATGGAACTGTATGGGTTAATGTTAATAGTGATATAAATTTTGTTAGAATTGAAATTAAGGACAATGGTATTGGTATTAAAAAAGAAGACTTGCCATATGTTTTTGAAAGGATGTATCGTGGAGATAAGAGTAGACACAAAATTGAAGGTAACGGAGTTGGTCTTACGATTGTAAAGAAAATACTAACATTGCATGCTGCAACTATTGATGTAGAAAGTAAAGAAAATATAGGAACTAAATTTATAGTATGTATAAAGAAAAATAATGAAATCACATAGTAAATTATAAAATAGTATAATATCAGTAGAAAAATATAAATTTTATTTTAGTAGTTATCAAAAATAGCACAGAAAAAATCTGTGCTATTTTTAATATAAACATAAAATCTTCATAACTTTTTATTATAATTCATTTCATAAGATGGAATTTTAATTAAAACATATTGGTGAAATAAAAATTATATAAGAGGTGAGATAGTATGACTATTAAAAGAGAAATAATTAAAGTTTATAATATGACATGTACTTCATGTGAAAGTAGAATAGAAAAAGCATTAAAGAAGGTTGATGGCGTTGTAAATGTAATGGCTAGTTATAGTTCTCAGCAAGTAATTGTTGAATATGATAACGTACTTTGTACTAAAGAACAATTAAATGAAGCTATTAATAAAGCAGGGTATAGTACTAAAAATTCAAGCACTATTAAAATTACAGGTTTTTTAGTTGTAGCTGCAGCTGTTTTACTCCTTGGTAATTCAACAACCGGCTTTGATATGAGTGCTAAGCTAAACAATGCATCTTATGTAGTATTATTTATTGTCGGCATGCTTACTTCTATCCATTGTGTTGGTATGTGCGGGGGTATAATGCTTACACAAAGCTTATCTAAAAATAGTATTGTAAATGAAAAGCAGAATAAATTTAAAATTTTAATGCCTTCAATTCTATATAATGCGGGAAGAGTAACATCATATACCATCATAGGTGGTATTGTAGGGGCTTTAGGTTCTGTATTATCCTTATCACTTAATGTAAAAGCTGGACTTCAAATATTTGCAGGATTATTTATGGTAATAATGGGATTAAATATGACTGGTTTCTCTTTATTTAGAAAATTTAATATTAAATTGCCATGGTCTTCATGCAATATAAAAAATAAATCTAAATCATCATTTTTAGTTGGTATGTTAAATGGATTAATGCCTTGTGGACCACTTCAAACAATGCAGCTTTATGCATTAGGTACTGGCAGTGCTATAACTGGAGCTATATCAATGTTTTTGTTTTCTTTAGGAACAGTTCCTTTGATGCTAGCATTTGGAGCTATATCAGGTTTCTTAAGTAAGGGTTATACAAAACAACTTTTAAAGTTTAGTGGAATTTTAGTGGTAATACTTGGATTAATAATGGGGAACAGAGGGTTAGCACTTGCAGGTGTTGGAATGCCTAATGTTAACACATTAGCACAAAATTTTTCAGGAACTGAAGTTAGAGCATCACAATCTAATATAGGCAAAGCAACCATTGAAAATGGAGTTCAAGTAATTAGGATGACAGCTGATAATAGTGGTTATACTCCTAATGCCTTTTATGTTCAAAGAGGTATACCTGTTAAATGGATTATTACAGGAAGTCAAATAAATTCTTGTAATAATGCAATAGTAGTTCCATCTTTAAATATACAAAAAACTTTAAAGTCTGGTGAAAATATAATAGAATTTACTCCAAATGATGGTGACATAAACTTTAGCTGCTGGATGGGAATGATTAGAGGGGTAATAAAAGTAACAGATAATCTTGATTCTGTAGACACTTCTAAGAAAGATTCATCAGTTCCAGCTCCAAGTAGTGGAATGAGTTGCTGTACTGGTGGAACAACAGAGTCTACAGCTCAACAAAAAACAAGTATATATGGTGATGATTTAAGCAAAGTTTCTACTGATAGATTAATTAAAAAAGCTAATATTTCAGGAGATATACAAAGTCTAAATATTAAGGGAACAGGTTATGACTTTGAACCACTTGCAATAGTATTACAAAATGGAATAAAAACAAAACTATCTATAGATCTTAACTCATTTGATAATCCCAATGGTAATTTTATAATATTAAATGTAGATAGTGGTGAGCAGGTAACTTCATTTATAGGCAAAAAAGATATTGTAAATGTTGAATTTAAGATAGACAAAATAGGAACTTATGTTATTTTCAAAGATAATATAGCAGAAGTTGCAATTGAAGTAACTGATTCATTAGAAAATGTTAATTTAAAAGAAGTTCGTGGTAAATATATAAACGAATAAGTTAATTGGTGATAATAATAATCCTACTCATATATAAGTGTTGAGTGTACTGTAAAAAGATATATAAAGAAATCTATACATTAAAACGTAATTACTATTTAAATGAATTTTTAATATAAATTAAATAAATTGATTAAATAAATAATATTATCAAAGAATTACAATTAAGCTAATGATATTAAAGTGTCATTGGCTTTGAGCTACTATTTTTTTTCATATGTCTTATGTTATAATTTTTAGTGGAAATAATATCTTTATGGTATGTATTAAATAAACTAAAGAATAAAATGAGGAAGGGGATACAAATTAAGTATGACTAAAACTGAAAAAAGTAATATAAGCAAAAATAATTGGATAATCCTTGCCATAGTAGTTATGTCACCATTTATGGCATGTCTTGATAGTAGCATAATAAATGTAGCACTACCTGTTATGGCAAAGGATCTTTCAACATCTATGGCTGGTATACAGCAAGTGGTTACAACATATCTTATAGTGATTTCTGCAACTATACTTATATTTGGAAGATTAGGGGATATAAAAGGAAAAACAAGTGTATTTAAATATGGATTTATAATATTTGTTTTAGGTTCTTTATTATGCGGAATATCAACTACGCTTAATTTTTTAACATTTTCAAGAATTGTTCAAGGAATAGGTGCAGCTATGACTATGTCCACAAGTCAAGGAATTATAACACATACGTTTCCAAAGAATGAAAGAGGAAGAGCACTTGGAATCTCTGGAACCTTTGTAGCACTTGGAACTTTACTTGGACCACCTTTAGGAGGATTAATAATATCGATAGTAAGCTGGGAGTACATATTTTTAATAAATGTTCCAATAGGAACATTAGCTTTTATAGCAGCAATGAAATATTTACCTAAGGATAAAATAAACATAAATACAAAGCAAACTTTAGATTATAAGGGAGCCTTACTTTTTCTTATATGCATAGTTTCATTATTTGAGGGACTACTTACAGGACAAAAGATTGGCTATAATCATATAACAGTAATTCTATCATTTATAATAGCTTTAGTTAGTTTTATTATATTTATTATATTAGAATTAAGAATAGAAGATCCACTTGTAGATTTATCAATATTTAAAAATAGAGTTTTTTCTATCAATGTATTTTGTGCTTTTTTATCATTTGTAGGAATTAGTTGTATAAATATAATACAACCTTTTTACCTTCAAGATGTATTGGAATTATCGCCAGGCACAACAGGGTTTATTATGATGGGTTATCCTATTGTTTTAACTGTTATAGCTCCATTAAGTGGATATTTAGCAGATAAAATAGGAAGTAAGATACTTACTTTAAGTGGTCTTATTATAAGTTCTATAGGTTTATTTGCTATGACAACTTTAAACGAGCAATCATCATTTCTAATAATTATTAGTGTTATATCTATAGTAGCTTTAGGTAATGGAATTTTCCAATCTCCTAATAATACTTTAGTAATGTCTTCAGTTGAAAAAAGTAAACTGGGAATAGCTGGTGGAATAAATGCTCTTATTAGAAATTTAGGATTTGTTTTCGGAGTTTCATTTTCAACTACTGTATTGTATAACAGAATGAGTTATAAAATAGGATATAGAGTATTGGGTTATGTTGAAGGCAGAGGAGATGTATTTATATATGGCATGAGGTGGGTATATTTTCTTGCAGCAATAGGATGCATTATTGGATTTATAATATCTTTAATTGATAAATTGCAGATAAGGAATATTCAAAAAAGTAATGAATCTAAAATTACTGAACAGTCTATATAGGTATCATCAAATGATTATGTAATTGGTTGACGAAGATTATATCTCATAAAAACTCCTTCTTGTAATGATTTGTTATCATAATTATTACCAAGAAGGAGTTCATTTTTTGAGTTTACACAAAATTATTTACAGAGCTATCTACCCTTATAGATATATCAACATTCTACAAAAACAGAGCCAAGTCTTAAAGTAATTTATAATTTTTGTATATTTGTTGCCATGGGACCTTTTTCACCATCTTGTATATCAAAAGTTACACTTTCACCCTCATGTAGGTCTTTTTCAGGACCATTTTCTTTAATTTGTGAGTGATGTGCAAAAACGTCATCTCCCTCATCACATGAAATAAAACCATATCCTTTTTCAGCATTGAACCATTTAACTGTGCCTGTTCTACTAGCCATAAACTATCTCTCCTTCTTAAATAAAGTTTTCAATATTAGTATTTGCTTAAAATTTATTTTTATTATTTTATATATAGAAATAGTTTGTCCATTTGGAAAGTATCAAGAATTTGCTAAATATCAGTTACTTCGTTATTTTGAGCAATTGTTATGCCTGAATGTCTTAATAAAATTATAGCTATTAAAGTAGTTACAGCTTCAACACTTGGAAATACAAGCCATACACCAGTTAAGCCCAAAAATGATGATAGTATAAGCACTAGTGGAATAATAGCAATAAAGCCTCTTATTAAGGAGATAATAAATGCTACTTTAGAACTTTCAATAGAATTTAAAAATGAAATTATAACAATATTAATTCCAACAAAGATAAATCCAATAAAATATAGTGAAAGTCCTGTTGTTGCATAAGTCTTTAATAGAGAGTTATTTTCACTATTAAAAAGTGAAATTAATTCATTTGAAAATAGATTGATTGTAAAATAAATTATCACTGAAATTATAAGTGATAAAGTAATTGAATATTTTAATAGTTGTTTTAGCTGTAGAAAATTTTTGTTACCATAGCTATTACTAATAAGAGGTTGCACTCCTTGAGCTATTCCAGTAAATATACCTATTGCTACAAGAGCTAAATTGGCTATAATTCCATAAGCTGCAACACCTATATTACCTGCAATATTTAAAATGACAATATTAAATGTTATAAGCACAATTCCAGAGGATATCTCTGTTACAAATGAAGAAAGTCCAAGATTAATGATATTTTTAAATATTGTTAAATCAAATTTACATTTTTTAATGGAAAAATTATTTTTATTTTTAACAAAATGTAATGATAATAATACTATACTAATTATTGGAGCAAGTCCTGTTGCAAAGGCTGCTCCGAACATTCCTAAGTTTAGTGGGAATATAAAAATATAATCAAGAATAATATTAGAAAGGCTTCCAAGGATCATTCCTCCCATTGCAAGTTTTGGGGAATTATCATTACGTATAAAAGCAATTAAAACATTATTCAAAATAAAACATGGTGAAAACAAAAATATAGTTTTCAGGTAAGTGTTTGTCATAGCAAATGTTTCTTTATTTGCACCTAGAAATTTACTTAAGGATTCAGAACCTAAGATCCCAGTAAGGGCAAAAATAATTCCAATAACAATACCTAAGATTATACAATGAGTAAAAACTTCATTTGCTTTGCTATGTTCACTTTGAGTCTTTAGTATTGTAAATTTTGTAGCACCACCAATACCTATCATTAGTCCAGTAGCGTGAATAAAGCTGTATACAGAAATAGCAAGATTAAGGGCTGCTAGTCCATTTGTACCAAGTCCATTTGAAATAAAATAGGTATCAGCAAGTATATAGCAAGAAAGACCGATCATTCCAATAACATTTAAAGTTATAAATTTCATAAATTTTAAATATAAAAAATTTTTTTTCATAAATTAACCCCTCCAAATAAAAAAACATTCGAATTTTCATACCTTCAATGGCCTAATGGTATGAAATACGAATGTTTGTAAAAGCATTTTTACCCGGCGGCAAAAATCAAACAATATAATTAATTGTTTTTAGTATAGTACAGGTTGGGATATTTTTCAATAGATCAGGATTAATTTTATTTTTATATCTTTATAAATAGAAAAGATATATATTAGATGGATTTAGGAGGATTTTAAGTTTATCATGCAAATTTAGAAAAGAGATTTTTCACAGGATATTAAATTATCCTATGAAAAATCTTAAACTTATAAATATATCTCTAGATATCAAACGAAAAGCCAGTAAAATTAGTGATTAAAAATTTGTATAAAATTTATTTGTAAGTTGTACGAGGGGAGGGTTCATTATCACCATAAGGACTTTCTTCATGACTTTTATTATCTACATTTTTAGCATATTTAGATGATGCAGGATCAGAATTAGCAATGTTGTTGTTTGAGTAAAGAGTTTTCTTTTTCATATAAATCCTCCTTCTATAATTTGCTCATAATATTTTATAGAAAAATGTTACGATATTAGCTTATCCATAATTATTAAAATTATACGTTTTATAAGTGTTAATATGGACTAATTTGAGTTAAAAGACTTAAGAAGAGTAAAGTAAAAAAAGCTCAAATATAAAATATTGTGTAACATATGTTACTTAATTTATATAGACTTTATTATATAATTATTTACATAGAATAAGTAATTTAAATGCTACGAAGTAAAATATAGAATATTTAAAAATGTATTGTATTTTAAATTAAGAGTATTAGATATTAATGTATTGCAAAATATAAATAAGAATATACGAATTAAAAATAAAAACAAATCACATAAATTTAATATGAAGAGGAGAAAAATTATGATAACTAAAGATATGACAATAGGAGAAATAATAAGAATAAAAGAAAATGCACCAGAAATTTTAATGAGTTTTGGAATGGGATGTATTGGATGTCCATCAGCACAATCAGAAAGCCTTGAAGATGCAGCTAATGTTCATGGATTAAATCTTGAAGATTTGCTAAAAGCACTTAATTAATATTAAATATATCATTATACCTATTATGTTTATAGGAATATGTTTTAAAGATATAGTGTAGCAAATAATATAACTAAATTAGATATGGGAAAGTAAGGAGTGAGAGTATGGATTATGGGAACCTTCAAAAAATAAGAAATGGAAAGAGAACATACAGTATAACTCCACATATACCAGGTGGATTTGTAACTATAGAAACTATGCAAAAAATAATAGATGTAGCTAAAAAATATAGAGGTGTATTAAAAATAACATCAGGACAAAGAATATTAATAACAAATTTAGAAAAAGAAGATTTACCTAAGATATGGGAAGAACTTGGCATGGAACCTGCTGTAAAAAGCGCTAATTCTGTTAAAAATGTTGAGATGTGTCCTGCTGGTTTTTGTAAAAGAGAAAAATATAATACTATTGGAATAGGAATGAAACTTTCTAAAAAGTATACTTGGATGGAAATGCCTTGTAGAACTAAAATTGGAGTTGCAGGATGTAGGAATGCTTGTGGAAGTGTGTATAGCAAAGATGTTGGGGTAATTGCAGACAAAACTGGATTTATAGTATGTGCAGGTGGATCAGCAGGGTATAATCCAAGAATTGCAGATGTTATTGTAAAAGATGTGAGTGAAGAAGAAGCATTAAAAATAGTAGATAACATATTTGATTATTATAAGGAAAATGCAGAAGCAGGAGAAAAGCTGGGATTCTTTATAGAAAGAATAGGACTAGAAAAGTTTAAAGAAGAAGTTAATATTTAAATTTAATTTATTATTCAAAGATATGCAATTTTTATAATTGTATATCTTTTTTTGATGCAAAAATTTTAGGCCACATAGTTCAAGGTAATAAGGAAGATTTATAGTACATTATGCAAATAATATTGAATATTTATCTTAATTGTTAATTGATGTTAAAAATTACTACAAATAAAAACTATTAAAAAGTTAATGATAATATATAGTGAATTTTATAATTAATAAAATTAATTTACAAAAAATATTATAAATAAATTGTTTTATGATTTAATTTAATACACTAAATATAACAAGGAGGAAAAGAAATTGAAAAATAAGTGGAAGTATTTTTTGCTCATTGCTATAAACATACTTCTTATCATTTCTATATTTGAACAAAATTTTAGAAGTATTTCTACAGGAGCTAACATAGATAGTACTAATGTTAATTCAAATGAAGAAACCAATAATTATAAGAAGAAAATAATATATCTTACTTTTGATGATGGGCCTAGTTATAAAGTAACAGAAAGAGTCTTAAATGTGTTAAAAGAAAAAGATGTTAAAGCAACTTTTTTTCTAATTGGTAATCAAATTGAAGGCAAAGAAGATATTGTAAAAAGGATTAATGATGAAGGTCATGGTATAGGTCTTCACACATATAGTCATAAGTATAAATGTATTTATTGCAACGAGGACAATTTTATAAAAGAAATGATTGAATGTCGTAATGAAATAAATAAAGTGGTTGGAGTTTCACCTAACATAATTAGATTTCCAGGCGGAAGTTATAAACATTTAAGCAAAAGTTATTTGAAAAAATTACATGATAATAATTTTAAAATATATGATTGGAATTTAGATACTGAAGATGGTCTAAATCCAAAACTTCCACCATGCAAATTATATAGAAAAGCTATAAACGAAAGTGAAAATTTATCAACTATAATACTGCTTATGCACTGTACAGATCTACAAAAGAATACTTGTACAGCTTTACCAGAAATAATAGATTATTATAAATCAAAAGGGTATGAATTTAGAACTATAGAAGAGGATACACCAGAAATATATTTTAAAATAAGAAAAAATAATTAATTAAAATGCCGTACTATAAAATAAATAGTACGGCATTTTTTAATATAATTTTTCATTTACATAAGATTATCTAGAGTTTTTCAATTTTATATTTTAAATTTGTTTACATTGTTAATCATTTCAGTACTCATATTATTTAATAATTCAACAGAATTTGATAATTCATCAGTAGATTTATTCATTTCTTCAGTTGATGCCGATATTTCTTCAGCTGAAGCAGAAACTTCTTCAGCAATTGAAGATGATGTTTCTATTTTAATTAAAATACTTTCTTTATTTTCATTTAAATCATTAACAGAATTATTAGCTAATTCAATTTTAGGGGTAATCTCATCAACTGCAACTGTAATTGTTTCAAAAGATTTTATTGCAGTATATATATTATTTTCTTGAATTTTAAGCTCATCTTTCATAGTATCAGTAGTATTAATCATAAGATTTGTATCTATAGAAATTTCTGATATTAAGCTAGAAATACTTAATGAAGATTCTTTACTTTGTTCAGCAAGTTTTCTTATTTCATCTGCTACAACAGAAAAACCTCTACCAGATTCACCAGCTCTTGCTGCTTCAATAGCTGCGTTTAATGCAAGAAGATTAGTCTGTTCAGATATGCTATTTATTAAATTAGTTATTTCGTTTATTTTTGTAACATTAGAACCAACACTTTGTATCTTTATAATTAAATCATTAAATGCTTTATTAACATTATTTACAGATTGAATAACAGTTTCCATATCTGTATTGCTAGAATAAGACTTAGATTTTATATTACTTGTATTTGAATCTATATCACTTATTATTTTAACCATATCATCTAATTTAGCACTGAAATTTTGTAATATAGTAGTAATATCTATTAAATCTTGAGCTTGACCTACTGTTCCTTTAGCAACATCATTAGTAGCAATTGAAATGTTTTTACTTGAGGCTGACATTTCATTTGATAACACTAATAAAGTATCACTTTGAGTGTCTATATTAGAGGAACTTAATTTTATATTATTAATCATACTAATCATAGAAACTTTCATAGTGTCTATAGATTTTGCCATTTCTCCAAGTTCATCAGTTCTATCTAAAAGTTTTTCTGAAATATTTAATGTCAAATCACCTTCAGATATAGATTTTAATTGTTGCATTGATAATTTTATAGGTTTTGTAATTGATGATGAAAGAAGTAGCACCATAAAACTACCTAATAAAACAAAGATAATTAATGTTATGCCAATAACTAGTTTTAAAGTAGTTAGTTGACTTAAAATTTCATCTTTTTCAACTACTATAGCTACAGACCAACCTGTACTTTTAATAGGAGAATAGCCAACATATTTATTTTTATCTTTATAAGAATATTCTCCAGAGCCTAGTTCACCTTCAACCATTTTTTTTTCTATTTTAACTATAGATTCTAATAAAGGGTCACTTTTTACATTTTCAAAGTCATTATCTTTATTGATTACTAGTTCTTTATTATTATGTGCAATTATAGTTCCTTCTTTATTAATCATATATGCAGTGCCTGTTTTTCCAAATTTAATATTATCAGTATAGCCGCTTAATTCATTACCATCTCTAATAGCAGTTAAAACTCCAACTATAGTATCATTATTTTTTATAGGTACACTGTATACAACAATAAGAGTATTATCAGCTTTACTTATTATTGGATCAGATACAGTGCTTATGCCTGAAAGAGATTTTTTAAAGTAGTCCCTATCAGATATATTTAATGGTTGATTATCAGTATTAAATCCATTTCCATTAATATCTACAAAAGTCATCTTTAAATAGCCATTTTGTTTTGAAATCTCTGAAAGCAGTGCTAATTTTTCCTCTATTGGTGTAGTTTCATTTTTTATCTTTTCATTAGTAGCTAAAGTTTCTAAAATTTTAGTTTGAGTATTAATTGCATTTTCTACAGAAGAACTTGCTTGTTTAGCAACTTCAGGTAAGGTGATATTAACAGTTGAAATTACAGATTTTTTTGATATGTACATAGAAATTAAGGCTATGCCTGTACACATAATTACAATTAGAGATATAAAACATAGTAATAATTGCTGTTTTATACTTTTAAACTTTAGTTTTTTCATTTTAAATTTTCCTCCTAATATAGTTATTTAATAAAATAGTACATTTATCTATCGTAACATTTAATAAAATCTTAAACCAACATTTACCTAATAAAATATTAAATTTTAAACTATAAATTAAGAAGAATTAAAGAATCTAATAAAAATATTAGAGAAATTAGAGAAAATAGAAGAATTCATCATCTACTTGAAATTAGAATTATTAAAGTTAAAGTAAGAGTATATGTTAAATTGTTTAAAGAATTGTAATACAAATAAGAAAAAGACATGCTCAAAATAAAATGAACATGCCTTTTTCAGTTAAAATCTTATTGATTTATCCATTCAACAACGCCTGGTGTTAAAGAAGCAACATTATCTTTAGTTACTTCTGTAACAAAAAGCATGTCTTTATCTTGAAGAAATTCTTTAAGCTTTGTTGAAATTTCATCTGCAGTTAATTCACATTTAACTAGAAAACTAGTAGGCATTAAATGTGCCCAAGCTCCTAAAGCTTTAATGTTTCCAGTTATTTCGTAATCATCACGATGATGATGGTGATGATGTTCTTCGTGATGATCTTCACAACCACATGAATGTGTGTCTTCTTTTAAATAATAAGTTATTGCATAAACGTTCATATATGTACCACCTTAAATTTATATTAATATGTTTTTATATATAAATTATACAACAAATGAAAAATATTTTCAAATAGAAATAAATATCAGAATAGGAAGCATAAATTTGGGTAAAATAAAAAAATAAAAAAAATTTAAAAAACTATTGATTAACGTTTACAGATGGTTTATACTATGGTTAATCGGTTCAGTGAAACGGTTAACTAATATTTAATTAGGTGATGGAGGAATTTATATGAATAAGATATGTGTACTTGGAAGTATGAATATGGACTTAGTTATGAAAATAAAAGATATGCCTAAGCCAGGAGAAACAATACTATCTAAATCATATGAGAAAATACCAGGTGGTAAAGGTGCTAATCAAGCAGTAGCAGCAAAAAGAAGTGGTGCACATGTTTCCATGATAGCTAAAATTGGAAAAGATGATTATGGTAGGACATTAAGAGAAGAGTTAAGAAATGATAACATAAATATAGATTACGTTTTTGAAGATAATTCTAATGCAACAGGAACTGCAATGATAATGGTAGCAGATACTGGCAATAATTCAATCATTGTTAATCCAGGTTCAAATATGAGTATTAGTGAAATAGAGATAAATTCTACATTGGATAGAATAAAAGAAAGTGATATTTTAATTGCACAGTTTGAAACACCAGAAGAAATATCTTTAATAGCATTTAAAAATGCAAAAGAAAATGAAAAAATAACAATATTAAATCCTGCACCAGCAAAGAAAATAAAAGATGAACTTTTAGCAGTTACAGATATTATAGTTCCAAATGAAACTGAAGCAGAAGTTCTAACTGGTGTAAAAGTTAAAAATTTAGAAGACGCAAAAAAAGCTGCAAAAGTTTTTATGGATAAAGGAGTTAAGTCTGTAATAATAACAATGGGTTCAAAAGGTGCAGCAGTAATAGGAAAAGACTTTTGTGAATTAGTACCTGCATATAAAGTAAATGCAATAGATACTACAGCAGCAGGAGATAGCTTTATAGGTGGATTAAGTACAAAATTAAATCCAAATGAAATAACTAAAGAAAACTTACTTAAGGCAGTTAAATTTGGCAATAGGGTATCTTCAATAGCAGTACAAAAAGAAGGTGCTCAACCATCAATACCACACAAAGAAGAAGTAATTAAAGTTTACGGAGAGGAATAAAACAAATGAGAAAAACAGAATTATTAAACAGTAATTTAAGTTCAGTAATTTCAAAAATGGGTCATACAGATATGATTGCAATAGGAGATTGTGGTTTACCAATACCTGATGAAAGTGAAAGAATAGACTTAGCATTAATAAAAGGTATCCCAACATTTATTCAAACTTTAAAAGCAACATTACTAGAACTACAAATAGAAGAGGTGATTTTAGCTAAAGAAACAGAGGACATTAGTCCAGAACTTTACAATGAAATAAAAGAAGTAATAGGTGATGCTAAAATAACATTTATTTCTCATGAAGAATTAAAATTTAAGTTAAAGGAATGTAAAGCAGTGGTAAGAACTGGAGAACAAACTCCTTATGCAAATATAATTTTAAAATCAGGAGTTGTTTTTTAAAGAAGGGGGAATTCTAATGGAAACAAAGAAACCTAAATTAAAGATGGAGAATATATCAAAAATGTTCCCTGGAGTAAAAGCGCTTGATAATGTTAATGTTACAGCATATGGTGGAGAAGTAACAGCTCTAATGGGAGAAAATGGAGCAGGAAAATCTACTTTGATGAAAATCTTAAGTGGAGTTTATACTAAAGATGAGGGAAAAATATTTATTGAAGGAGAAGAAGTAAATATTAAGGGAATAAGGGAAGCTGAAAAATTGGGAGTTGCTATAATACATCAAGAGTTAAGTGTTATTCCTAATTTAACAGTAGCAGAAAATATTTTTTTAGGGAATGAAAAATTTTCTCAATATACAAGAAAGATAAATAAAAAGGTTTTAATAGAAAGAAGTAAATTATTCTTAGACCAAATAGGATGTAATGTGGACCCAGAAGCGTTAGTAAGAGATATCAATGTAGGGGAAAAACAAATGATAGAAATTGCAAAAGCTTTAACTAAAAATTCAAGTATAATTATAATGGATGAACCAACAACTGCACTTACGGACGTAGAAACTAAGAAATTATTTGATGTAATTGATAATCTTAAGAAAAAAAATATAGCTATAATATATATATCTCATAGAATGGAAGAAATATTTGCAATGTGTGATAGAGTAGCAGTACTTAGAGATGGTAAGTATGCTGGTGAGGCTAAGGTTGCTGATATTGATAATAATAAATTAATAGCAATGATGGTAGGAAGAACTATAGAGGATCAATTTCCATATAAGAAAGTTGAAAAAGGTGAAACAATATTAAATGTAAAAAATTTAAATTACGAAAAAAAAGTTAAAAATGTTTCTTTTGAAGTTAATGCTGGTGAAATACTTGGAGTAGCAGGTTTAATGGGTGCAGGGAGAACAGAACTTGCAAAAACAATATTTGGAGATTTTAAAAGTCAAAGTGGAGAAATATTTATAGATGGTCAAAAGGTAAAGATAACATGTCCAAAAGATGCTATAAATAAAGGAATATGCTACTTACCAGAAGATAGAAAGAAAGAAGGATTAATTTTAGGAATGTCTGTAGCTGAAAACATGACACTAGGAAATCTACAGATGTATGAAAATAATTTAAAGCGTGTTAATAAATCTTTAGAAGAAAAAGATGTTGAAGAGTATATTACAAAACTAAGAATAAGAACTCCAAATGCGGAACAACTAATAAAAAATTTAAGTGGAGGTAATCAACAAAAGGTTATTTTAGCAAAATGGTTATTATTATCACCTAAAGTTTTAATTATTGATGAACCTACAAGAGGTATTGATGTAGGTGCTAAGAAAGAAATATATGAATTATTAAATAAGTTGAAAGCTATGGGTAAAGCTATAATAATGATTTCTTCAGATTTACCAGAAGTATTAGGTATAAGTGATAGGATTATGGTAATGAGAGAAGGTGCAGTTTCAGGAGAACTTTCAAGAGATGAAGCCAATCAAGAAGCAGTAATGAAGCTTGCTGTAGGTATAAAGTAAAAAAAAGGTGGGATAATTATGCAAAGTATTAAAAATAAAAATTTATCAAAATATAAATCATTAATAGGGCTTTTCATATTATGTATAGCTATTTCTATATTAACTCCAAGATTTTTATCTGTATCAAATATAACGAATGTATTAACTCAGGTTTCTGTGAATGCAATAATTGCCATAGGTATGACATTTGTAATATTAACAGGAGGAATAGACTTATCAGTAGGATCAACATTAGCTATTAGTGGTGCTTTAGCCGCATCAATTATTAACTCCGGTGGAAACGTATTCCTAGCAATTATAGTTGCAGTAGTAGTAGGTATTGTAGTAGGAATTATCAACGGAATGCTTATTTCAAAAGGAAAGATTCAAGCATTTATAGTTACACTTGCTTCCATGACTATATTTAGGGGTGTAACTTATGTGTTCACAAATGGAAATCCTATATCAGGATTAACAGGAAGTTTTAATGCTATAGGAAATTTTAAATTAGGAATATTACCACTACCAGTAATAATTACAGCCATAATGGTAGCAATAGCATATTACGTATTAACTCAAACAAGATTTGGTAGATATTTATATGCTTTAGGTGGAAATGAGGATTCAGCAAGACTTTCAGGTATAAATACAGATAAAATAAAGACTTTAGTATATGTAGTTTCAGGAATAGCAGCTGCAGTAAGTGGTGTTATTATAACTAGTAGAATTGGGTCAGCATCTCCAAATGCAGGTTCAGGATTTGAATTAGATGCAATTGCTGCAGTAGTAATAGGTGGTACCAGCCTTGCAGGTGGAGAAGGAAGTGTAATGGGTACTATAATAGGTGCATTAATTATAGGAGTTTTAAATAATGGATTAAACCTTCTTAATGTATCACCATTCTACCAATTAATAATAAAAGGAATAGTTATATTAGTAGCTGTCTTATTAGACAAAAAGGGAAGAAAATAAATAAGATATTTAAAAAATATAAACAATTATATAAAAATATAAACAATTATAAGAGAAAGAGGAGGAAATTAAAGATGAAAAGAAGAAGTTTAAAATTATTATCACTTACTATGGCTGGAGCATTAATGGTGGGAAGCTTTATTGGGTGTTCACCACAAAAGAGTAATGATAAGAAATTAGGTATGGTTCTTTCAACATTAAACAATCCGTTTTTCGTTTCAATGAAAGAAGGAGCAGAAAAGAAAGCTAAGGAAATGGGATATGAACTAGTAGTTTTAGATTCACAAAATGATTCTACTAAAGAAAGATCAAATGTTGAAGATTTAGTGCAACAAGGTGTAACTGCATTAATGATAAATCCAACAGATAGTGATGCAGTTAAAAATTCAATACAAGTTGCTAATGATAGTAAGATACCAGTAATAACTTTAGATAGAGAATCAAATGGTGGTGAAGTTGTGTGTCATATATCTTCTGATAACGTAAAGGGAGGAAACATGGCAGCTGAATATATGTTAGAAACTTTAAAAGATAAAGAAACTATTAAAGTAGTAGAACTTCAAGGTGTACCAGGTGCATCAGCTACAAGAGACAGAGGTAAAGGTTTCAATGATGGAATAGCAGGTAAAAATAATGTAAAAGTAGTAGCAAGTCAATCAGCTGAATTTGATAGACAAAAAGGACTATCAGTAATGGAAAACATAATTCAAGCAACCCCAGATTTTGATGTGGTATTTGCTCATAATGATGAAATGGCTTTAGGTGCTGTAAAAGCTTTAAAAGCAGCTAACAAAAATGTTATAGTTATTGGCTTTGATGGAAATGTAGATGCAGAGACAGCTGTAAATGCTGGAGAAATGACTGCCACTATAGCTCAACAACCATCATTAATGGGAGAACTTGCAGTAGAGCAAGCAGGTAAAATTTTAAATGGTGAAACTGTAGAAAAACAAGTTCCAGCAGATTTAAAAGTATTAAAAAAATAAATATAACTACTAAAAAGATCTCTACATTTAGTAGGGATCTTTTATTGTTAATATTTTAGGTTAGAAAAATTATAGCTGTATGCTATAATAATAAAAATAAAACTTAATTAATAGGGGGCTTAATTAATTAAAACTGATATTTATGGAGGGGATATTTTGAAAAAAGTTACTATAATGGATATAGCTAAGCAAGTAAATGTTTCAAAGACGACTGTGTCCATGGTCTTAAATAATAAGAAAATAAATGTTTTAGAAGAAACTAGAGATAAAATTTTAAAAGCTGCTAAAGATCTTAATTATATTCCAAATTCATTAGCAAGAACGTTAAGTACAAATAGAAGTTATACTATTGGATGCATTGTTCCAGATATAGAAAATCCTTTTTTTTCAGAAATTGCTAAAGCTATAGAAACTGAAGCAGAAGATTGTGGATTTAGCATGATATTATGCAATACATTAAATAGAGAAGAAAAGGAAGAACATTATATAAAATTACTAATAAGTAAATTAGTTGATGGAGTTATAATAGTTCCAAGCAAATATGGAACTAATTCATTGGACTTATTAATAAGAAATAACGTTCCATTTGTTGTTGTGGATAGAAAAGTTAAATATAAGGAAAAGTACAATGTAGTACATTGTAATAATAAACAAGGAATAAAACTTGGAATTGAGTATTTAATTGGTAAATCAAAGAAAAATCTAGCATTTGTAGGTGGAATAAGACATGGAGTAGATACACGTCTTGATTATTTTAAAGAATTTGCATCTAAATTAGAAATTTTAAATGAAGATATAATTGAAGAAGAGAACTTTTCCATGAATGGAGGAATAAGAGCTACTGAAAAGATAATCAAGAAGAATAAGAATGTTGATTGCATTTTTTATAGTAGTGATGTAATGGCAATAGGTGGAATTAAGTATTTAATTAGAAATGGATATAATGTTCCAGAGGATATAAGTATATTGGGTTATGATAATATACGTATATGTTCATTCATAGAACCAGAGCTTACAACTATTGCTCAACCAATATATAAAATGGGAGAAGAATCATTTAAATTATTGCTTAAAGCAATAAATAGTGATGAGGAAACAAAAGAGAACATAAGTTTATCACCTTATTTAGTAGAAAGAGAAACAGTAAAATAAATAAAAGTCACTCATTTTATGAGTGACTTTTATTTGTATTTATCATATAATTTTTCCAATCGCCATCTGGAATATGTATAGATTTTTCACTAAATATTGAATCTATATCTTTATTATAAAAATAAACATAACAATTTTCTTTAGTTTTAGTGTTTAAATGTTCTACCTCTAAAAGAATTTTATTATATTCATTATTAGGATTATCTGAACTTATAAAGCCTTCCATATCATCAATAGCTTTAAGTGTACTATTATAATCTTTAATGCTTATTATTTCACCAAGTACTTTTCCATCACCTGGTAGTATAGCAGGATAACCTTTATAAGGCATATGATATAAATGCATTCCTTTAAGTAGAGCAGGCTTAGCTTCAATTACTTTACCATCTAAATACTTATTATAATTAAAAAAGCCTTCTCTTAAACTACCGTAAACGAAGATATTAATATTGCTCATTAGCAAATTTCTCCTTGGGCAGTTTTTATATCTTCATTATTTTCAACTGCTGCTTTAATACTTAATTCTAATCCTTTAGAAATATCTTCAATTGACATAGAAGGCATATTTGGTTTATTAACTACTTGAGATGGTATATATGGAACATGTATAAAGCCACCCTTTATATTAGGATATTTTTTATTTATCATATATAATACTCCATACATAACATGGTTACATACAAAAGTTCCAGCACTGTTTGAAACTGAACTAGGAATGCCAGCTTCTTGCATTTCTTTAACCATAGCTTTTATTGGAAGAGTAGCAAAATATGCATTTTCTCCATCTTCAAATACTTTTAAATCTATTGGTTGATTTTTTTCGTTATCTTCGATTCTAGCATCATCAATGTTTATTGCAACTCTTTCTGGTGTAATTCCGAAACGACCTCCAGCTTGCCCTATTGAGATTACTATATCAGGTTTATGAGCTAATATATTCTCTTCTATTTTTTCTAATGATTTTTTAAAAACAGTAGGAATTTCTAATTTTATTATTTCAGCATTGCTTATTGTATTTGGAAGCTTTTTTACAGCCTCTAATGCTGGGTTTATACTTTCTCCACCAAATGGATCAAATCCAGTTATTAAAACTTTCATTTAAATTCACGTCCTTTTTAATATAATGTTAATTTGTAGCTAGGTTCTAGTAATGCCTTGATATATGCAATATCAATCTACTATATTGTGTTTTAAGACTATATTTAATAAGCAAAGCCCCAATTACTTAGTCCAGATTTGCTTATGAATATATCAGTACTATGTAAAAAATAGTCATTATTTAAAATCCTAATGTATACATAAGAACTATATGTACTAATAATAAAATTAAAGATAATGGTGCTTGAGCTTTTATTACTGCATTTGTATCTTTTATTTCTAATAATGCAGCTGGTAACATATTGAAGTTAGCAGCCATTGGAGTTAATAATGTTCCACAGAATCCTGCTGTTAAAGCAAGTGCTGAACATATTACAGGATCTCCACCTTGAGCAAATACAAAAGGAACACCAATTCCAACAGTTATAACTGAAAATGCTGCAAATCCATTTCCCATTATTGCTGTAAATATAGCCATACCTAAGCAATAAGCAATAACTCCAGCTAAAGGATTACTTTGAGGTATAACTCCAGAAATAATGTTAGATATTATATCACCAACTCCAGCAACAGTAAATAAAGCACCTAAAGAAGCTAAAAGTTGAGGTAATATTGCAAACACACCTACTGATTGGAACATTCTATTACTATCTTCAACAAATTCCATAGGTTTAGCTTTAGTAAGAATAAATGTAATAAGTAAAGCAGAAGTAGCTGATATACCTATAGCAACTGTTCCTGATAAAGGAGTAAATGAAGCAATAATCATTGCAATTATAGCAATTGTTAATGATGGTACAAATATTTTTAATCCTAATTGTTCTGCTTTTAAATTAGTAAAGGTACTATCCAATTGCTTTAATGTACCAATATTAATTTGCTTGAATGCTGATAATAAAGCAATTACTACAATAAGAATACCAGTAACAATAGATGGTATTATTTTACCAAATATAAAAATTATAGATATTATTCCCCAGAATAGAGCAGTACCAATTCTAGTTTTATGAGTTTTGTCTTTTAAAGTAAATATCATCGTAATGGCCATATATAGACCTAATATGATATAAAATATTTCTAGTAATATATTAGAAATTTGTTTAATATCCATTTAGCATGTCCTCCATAATTATTGATTTTTAGAACTATATTTTCTCTTTAGGCTTCTATCTAAAAGATAGTTTTGTACTATACACAAAATAAATGCAACTATTGCAACTGGTATAGATGCTTTAGCGATTTGAAGTGTATCAACATTTAAACCTAGAGTTTCCAAAGTACTAGCTATTAAAAGTACTCCAGAATTAGCCATGAATACATTTTGTCCAAAGAAATTCCCAATATTATCAGAAGCTGCTGAGTAAGCTTTGATTTTATCTAAATCTTTTTCATCTAAATCTTTATATTTAGCAATTGAAGCACCTTCTGCCATTGGACTAATAAGTGGTCTAACAAATTGAGGATGCCCACCAAGTGTAACTCCCATTGCAATTGTTGCTTCTCTTATAAAAGTATATCCACTTAAAAGAATTCCAGTTGATAGTCCTTTTGCCTTTTGAATAAGCATTATAGCTTTTGCTTTCAATCCATATCTTTCACATAAACCTATTACAGGTATAGTAAGCATAAATAGACAAGTTGTTCTATTGTTTATAAATGCATCACCTAAAGTAGTAAGTATTTCTGTAATACTCATTCCAGAAACTAATCCAGTTATAATACCAGATGAAACTACTACAGCGATTGTGTCTAACTTTAGTGCAAAACCTACTATAATTATTAAAATTCCTATTAATTCCATAAAAATTTTGTCCTTTCGAATTGTATTTTTTACTATTATACAGAATTTCTTCATAAAAATCCATTAAAAAAATTAAAGGAATTAAAAAACAATCAACAAAATAGAGCGTTTAAGTAAAAAAGCTGTCAAAAACGAGCATAAAATATCAAAAAACACGATAATATTTATTCATAAGGAATTATCTTCTTATTAAGTAAGATTTAAGTTGATTTTCATAGTTTTATATGATGAATTACAAGAAATAATAACAAGTGCCTTAAAATAAAAAATATTTTAAAGGCACTTGTTTTATATATTATGAACTGTACATTATTTAAATGAATATTATATATTGTGACCCCTGGGGTCCAAAAATTTACATTTAGTAGGAAAGCAGGGATTTTTCATGCAAAAAAAAGTACTAGTTACTGGAGCTGATGGGTTTATTGGGAGTCATTTGTGTGAGATTTTATTAGATGAAGGTTATGATGTTAGAGCCTTTGTTTATTATAATTCTTTTAATTCATGGGGATGGCTTGACTCATTAGATAATAATAAAAAAAGTAAAATTGATATATTTTCAGGTGATATAAGAGATCCAAATGGTGTTAGAGAAGCAATGAATGGAATAGATGAAGTTTTTCATTTAGCTGCTTTAATAGCCATTCCGTTTAGTTATCACTCACCTGATTCATATGTAGATACAAATATAAAGGGAACTTTAAATGTTCTTCAAGCATCTAGAGAGTTAAATACAAAGAGAATATTAATTACTTCAACCTCTGAAGTTTATGGTACTGCTAAATACGTACCAATAGATGAAAATCATCCTTTTCAAGGACAATCTCCTTATTCAGCAACAAAGATAGGCGCTGATAGAATTGCAGAATCTTTTTATAGGAGTTTTAATTTACCTTTAACTATAGTGAGGCCATTTAACACATATGGTCCAAGGCAATCAGCAAGAGCTGTAATCCCTACAATAATAACGCAATTATTATGTGGTGAAAAACAAATTAAATTAGGATCATTAACACCAACTAGGGATTTTAATTATGTAAAAGATACAGCAAATGGTTTTCTTGAAATTTCTAAGTCTGAAAAAACTATAGGAGAAGAAATAAATATTGCAACTTCTAAGGAAATTTCAATAAAAGATCTTGCAAGTGAGATTATACGGCAGATAAACAAAGACGCTACAATTATATGTGATGAGGAAAGATTAAGACCAGAAAAAAGTGAAGTTAACAGATTATTGGGTTCTAATGAGAAAATCAAAAAATTAACTAATTGGGAACCTAAATTTACTTTTGCAGAAGGAATAAAAGAAACTATAGATTGGTTTAGAGTGCCAGAAAATTTAGTTAGATATAAATCTGATATATATAATCTTTAGAGTTTTATATTGTTTGAATTTTTAATTTAAATACTAGGTTGTAAAAATAAAGAGTTTTATTAAAAGGAGATAACTTTATGAAAAAATTTATACCTTTATCAGTTCCTAATTTAAAGGGAAATGAAAAAAAATATGTTTTAGATGCTATAGATGAAGAATGGGTTTCAACTGGCGGTAAATATATAAATAAGTTTGAAGAAGAAATAGCTAAGTACTTAAATGTTAACAGTGCTGTAGCTTGTCAAAGTGGTACAGCAGGATTACATTTATCACTTATTCTTAGTGGAGTATGTGAAGGTGATGAAGTTATTGTGCCAACACTTACCTTCATTGCAGCCGTAAATCCAGTTAAATATATTGGTGCAAATCCTATATTCATGGATTGTGATGACAGTTTAACTATTGATGTAGAAAAGCTTGAAAGATTTTGCAAAGAAGAATGCAAACTAGTTAATGGAAATTTAATTAATAATAAATCTAAAAGACACATTAAAGCTATTTTGGTAGTTCATGTTTTTGGAAATATTGCTGATATGCATAAGATAGTGTACATTGCAAATAAGTATAATTTAAAAGTTGTTGAAGATGCTACAGAAGCTTTGGGATCTAAATTTACAAGTGGATTATACCAAGGAAAATATGCAGGTACAATAGGAGATTTTGGAGTATATTCATTCAATGGAAATAAGATTATAACAACTGGTGGTGGTGGGATGATTGTAGCAAAGGATGATAAGTTATTAGCTAAAGCTAAATATCTATCGACTCAAGCAAAGGATGATACTTTGTATTATATCCATAATGAAATAGGATATAACTATAGAATGACTAATTTACAAGGGGCTTTAGGAATTGGTCAACTTGAGCAATTAGACAAGTTCATAAGTGTAAAGAAGGAAAATTATGAGTATTATAAAAGTAATATAGAAAAAATAAAAGGATTATCATTACTAAAATTTAGTGATGATATTGAACCTAATTATTGGTTTTATTCTTTAGTTATAGGAGATGAATATCCACTTAAAAGAGATGATTTAATTAAATATTTATTATCAAAAGGTATTCAAAGTAGACCAATTTGGGACCTTATACAAGACCAAAAACCTTATACAAAATATGAAGCTTATGATGTTAAAAAAGCTAAATATTATATAGATAAAATAATAAATATTCCATGTAGTACTAACTTAAAAAAAGATGATATAGATACTGTTGTACAAGCATTGAAAAAATGAGTTGAATATTTAAAAGAAGGAGAATTTATGAAAACGGAGATATTAGCTATTATTCCAGCTAGAGGTGGGTCAAAGGGACTACCTAAAAAAAATATATTAAATTTAAATGGAAAACCATTAATAGCTCACACGATTTTAGCAAGTAAAAATAGTAAATTTGTTACAAGAGTTGTTGTAAGTACTGATGACAAGGAAATTGCAGACATCGCTGAAAAATATGGATCAGAAGTGCCATATTTAAGACCTAGCAGTTTAGCAAAGGACAAGTCGTTAACAATAGATAGTGTATTTCATATGCTTGATTATCTTGAAAAATATGAAGGTTATTTTCCAGAGTATGTTTTATTGCTTCAATGTACATCTCCACTTAGAAATGAACAGCATATTGATGAGGCAATAGAAAAACTAGTTAAAAGTAAGTTTCACGGGATTATATCAATTTGTAAGTCAGAAGTTAATCCTTACTGGACAAATATTTTTAAAAATGAAAGTCTTAAGTATTTTCTTGAGGAAGGTAAAAATATTACAAGGAGGCAGGACTTACCCAATATTTATAGATATAATGGTGCAATTTATTTAGCTAAAACAGAAGCATTAAAAAGAGAAAAAACCTTTGAAGTAGAGAATTTAACTGGATATGTAATGGATAGAGAATCTTCTATTGATATAGATACTGAAATTGATTTTAAAATAGCTGAAATAATAATGAAAAATAAGGATGTATCACATGATTAGAAATTTAAAATATCCAATTGGTGGGGAATTTTGGTTTGAAGATAAATTTCAAGATAAAAATATTTTTAATGATATTGAAAGCCAAGGACTACTTTTAAGTGGAGGGGATAGTGCAATAAGGTTTATTTTAAATGAAATTTCTTTTAAATATGGTGAAGTAATTGCACTTCCTTCTTACTTATGTCCAACAATTGTGAAATTAATAGAAAAACTAAATATTAAATATAAATTTTATAATATAAATAGAGATTTATCAATTAATATGGAATCTATAGAAAACTTAATAAGTAAATATAATATAAAAGCAGTATTTTTTATTGATTATTTTGGATTTTATCATAGTGAAAGTACAAGGAAGTTTTTAAAAAATTTACAATCAAAAAAGATTTTAATAATTGAAGATGCTGTACAAAAGTTTTGGATTAAGTGGCAAGATAAGTTTATTGGAGATTATGTATTTAATAGTTATAGAAAATTTCTTCCTATAGATGGATCATTAGTTTTATTTAATAAAGATAGAATTTTAAATAATATTAAGGCATTAAATAAAAGTGATAAATTAGTAGAATTCAAAAAAATAAATGATTCATTAAAATATAGAGAAGCAAATGATGACTATTTTAAATTAATGGAAAATGCAAGAGATATAAAAACAAAGTTTATATTAGAAGGCATAGGAAATGAAAATGATTATTTACATTTATTCGACATGGCTCATAAAGTATACTATGAAAGAAAAGATATATTTAAAATTAATTCAAAACACAAAGAATATTTAAATTATTTTCCAGTAAATAAATTGATTGATAAAAGAAGTGAAAATTATAAATATATTTTTAAAAATCTTAAAAATATAAAAGAAATTACTTTTTTAAATCATTCAGAAAATTTATATGATAACACACCTTTAGTTTTTCCAATTTTAATAGAAAACCGAGATTATATAAAAAAACAACTTATGAAACGTAATATATATATACCAGTTCATTGGAAGTTATCAAAGGAACCATGGATAAATGAATTTAAAGAGTCTTTAAGTATTTCTAAAAGAATTTTAAGTCTACAAATTGACTGGAGATATGAAACTCAAGATATGGATGTTTTAGTTAATTCTTTAAAAGATATTTTAAAATAAGTAGTAATTTGAGACGATATAAAAAATTTTCTTTATTATTATGAGAGATAAAAATGAAATTTAAAGTAAGTATAATTCAATGTTAGCCTGTTCTTTATAAAAAAATGAGATGAGTAGTAAATGCGAGAATACTTATTAAATATTCTCAAAATTTAATTGAATTTGATGATACATATAAAAGGAGGTGATGTAATGATTAAAATTTTAGATAGTTCATCTCAGAAATGGGATAACTATATTAATAAATTACCTTTATCTTTTAGAGATATATATTTCAAAAGTGAATATTATAATCTCTATGAAAATGGTAAGGATAAATTAGCAAAACTATTTGTTTATGAAGAAAAAGATAATCTAGCAATATATCCATTTATAATGAGTAAAATTAAAGGATATAACTTAAAAAATGAATATTATGATATAGAAACTGCTTATGGATATGGTGGACCATTAGCAAATACTAATGGTTCAGAATTTCTTAGTGATTTTGAAGACGCATTTAGAAATTTTTGCAAAAAAAATAATGTTATAGCAGAGTTCATTAGGTTTCATCCGTTGATAGATAATCATACTATATTTATAGATGATATTAAAGTATGTCATAACAGGACAACAACTTATATTAATTTAAATAAATCCATTGATGACATATGGAGCCAAGATATTATATCAAAAAATAGAAACGTTATAAGAAAGGCTAAAAAATCAGGACTTGTTACGGAATTTAGTTTTGATTTAAATGAGTTTAAAAAGGTTTATATAGAAACTATGGATAGATTAAATGCAGGAAAAAATTATTATTTCAATGATAAATATTTTGATGATTTAAATAAATTAGAGCATGTATGCATTAATGTTAAATTAAATGACATTACAGTAGCTAGTGGGATCTTTTTACAAGGTGATGAAATTTTCCATTATCACTTATCTGGTAGCTTAAAGGAGTATTTAAAATATTGTCCTAATAATTTATTGTTATGGACAGCTATCGAATATGCTAAAAATAGTGGTTTCTCTAAATTCCATTTTGGTGGAGGATTAACTAATAGCCAAGGTGACAGTTTATATAAATTTAAAAAAAGTTTTTGTAAAGATATTAGTGATTTTTACATTGGTAAAAGAATTCATAACAAAGAAGTATATGATTATTTAATGAATAAATGGCAATCTAAAAATAAGAAAAATGCAGAGCTTTTTCTTCAATATAAGGAGTAAAAGGTCTGATTATATAAAAATATATTTTATAAAAAGATAATAAAAATAGTTTACTTTATATCTCTTAAGTGTATTACAGATATTACTAAATTTTAAGAATTATTATATTAGGGGATGATAAAAATGTGCGCCGTTGTAAGGGAAATATTATGTGGAAAAAAACTTATGCATTGCAACAGAGTAAATATAGACTCTACTTTTCCTAAAAATGATTATATATTAATTACTGGAAAAGTTATAAGTCCTTACAAAGTTCCCTTGCCTTATGCTGCAATAAAGGTTTTTTCAATTGACACAAGATATTCACCAACTAAAAAAAAGTATGTGGGAGTAACTTTTAGTGATGAACAGGGGATTTATGGAATATCAGTGCCTAGATATTTAGAAATTTCTTATGAACTTAAAGCATATGGAGCCATATATGAATAAAATATTTAAGTGTATAATCACTTATAAAAAAGTAAAGCATATAATATATTAGATCAAATATATTAAGATTAGGCTGCTATGACTAATAGATTATAGTAACTTATTAAAATATATATTATAAATTAAATAATCACAAAAGAATAGCGTTCGGGGAGGAATTTTATATGTCAACTTATAAACCATTGGGAACCGTTATAAGTGCTGCTACTATTACTAGATATAATGGAAATAAATTAGCACAAGCAGTTGGAACTACTGCTTGGAATTTAGTATTAATCAATGGACTAGCTACAGGTAAAAGTATGCATATATCAGGTGAAGTAGTGGTTTCAGCTCCAATTGTTTTAAAGAGTGGTACAGTTTTAGGTTGGTATGGAACTACAGCAGGTTCAATAGGTAATGCTGATATACAAACATTTACAGATAGTACTGGTAAATATGGTGTAACTGTCAATACTGGAACAGCATTAACTCTTAAATTCTATGCACATGGCTAAAAATAATTTAATATAAAGAATTAATAATTAATTAATGTAAATAAAAAGTCAGAGATACAGTATTTTTATACTGTATCTTTCTGTGAATTTAGGGGGAAATAAATGAAAAAAATTAAATCTTTAGATGGATATTATCTATATAAAATTGAAAAAAGTGATTCTAAATATTATTTAGCAGATAATATAAATTATAAAAAAGATATTGATAAATTAATTGATAATTTAGATGATCTTAAATTTGATTCATTTATAATCCTTTTTGGATTAGATACTGGAGAATATTTGAAGAAATTAGAAAAAATATTATGTAGTAATAATAAAGTACTAATATTTGAACCTAATGAAGATATATTTAATGAAAATAAAGATATTGCTTTAAATGATAATATAAGTATAGTTTTATTTGATGAAGAAACTATAACACCTATACTTGCATCTATAATTGGCGGAAATAACTTTGATAATCTATATATTTATGCGTTTGGAAATTATAAAGATATATATAAGGATGAATATAAAAAATTAATAGATGCTATAGATGCTAAATATTTTTCTGTAAGTGGAAATATAATTTTGGCTTATAGATGTAAGGAATCTTTTATGAGAAATTCACTTCAAAATCTTAGTGTTATTAAAGAGTCAAGTCCGTTAAATTCCTATATAGGAATTAATAAAGATATTCCAGGAATAATAGTATCTGCTGGACCATCATTAGATAAAAATATAGAAGATATGGTTGCAAATAAGGAAAAGGTAAAAAAGTGTTTTGTTATTGCAAGCAATAGAACATTTACAACTCTTATAAAAAATGGAATAAAGCCGGATTTAGTTGTATCTATAGATCCATCAGATGCTATGTATGAGATGATGAAGGATAGCCTTAATGAAGATGTACCACTTTTATATTATGAATATAGTAATAGATATTTAATGAAAAATTACAAAGGTGAAAAGATATATATGTCTAATATTTTTTCAAAAGTAATTGAAGAAATTAATAAATTTGAAGGCTTATCTCAAGGGGGATCTGTTGCACACACTTGTTTAGCTATGGCTAATATATTAGGATGCAATCCTATAATACTCGTAGGACAAGATTTAGCATATACTTATGACAAGCATCATTCAGAGAAAGCTACTTTTAATATTGTAGACAATATTATTACTGAGAGTTGGGCAAATCAATTTGTAGATGATGTTTTTGGAAATAAGGTTAAAACAACAACAACCCTTCAAGTATTTAAAAATAGCATGGAATATCATATTAAACAATATAAGACTAGTAGAGATGTAGAATTTATAAATGCATCTTATGGTGCTGATATAAAAGGCGCGCCTCATAAAGAGCTATGTGATATATTTGAGGAAAATATTTTTAATAACAAAAAGCAATCATTGAAACCTGATAAGTGTATTGATTTAAAACCTGATAAAGTAATAAAGACCATAATTAATTTTGTTGATACTTTCATTGAAAAATCAGTACAAGGTATGGAACAGTGCACCATATTAGCAGATATTAAAGAAGAAAAATCACTTGTGGATATTAATCCAGAAGATATAGATTTTCAAAGATTTTTATTTATATTAGATATAGTACAAACATTTGAATCTTCTTTAGAAAGTTTTTATTTAGGTGGGTATTTTAATAAATTCCTATACACTATAAAAAGAGAGAGCTTTTTAATGCTTGCAAAGGATTATGATAAATTAACTTCCAATATGAAATATCAAGGCAAGGCATTTTTAAATTATTTTAAGAGAATGAATGAAATGCTTTTGGAGGCAAAGAAAATTATAGAAGATGAAGTTTCAAAATTTAAATAAATTCATATTATAGTAAGGAGAACTATTTATCATTAAGGAGGAAACAGTAAATGTCAGAAATAATTATAAATGGACAAGTCTACAAGGAAAAGAAAATTAAAAATTTAGTGGTTAATGGGACACCACAAAGTAGTATAATATTATCAGCTGATCAACTTAAAGGACAAGATAAACTACACGTAAATATAGAAACTGAACCTACTGTGGAGACTCCTAAAGTACAATCTAAGGAAAATCCAGAATAATAATTACAGAAATGGAAAACAACAATAAAAAAGAACCAATAGTTTTATATGGTTCCAGATTAAAGTGTAGTAAAATGCATGAAGTTAATATAGTTATAAAAAAGAAAAAATCAACAATTATAAAAGGAAATGTATATAATGAACAACATGAGCCATCAATTTGGGCTGCTGTTGAAGTAAAGGAAATTAATTGCTTAACTGAGTGCTGTAAGATATTAGGATATTGTTTTACTGATTATAAAGGAGAATATTTATTTTTATTACAACCAGCTTGTGGAAGACGTTATGAAATTTCTATATACTCTCCTTTAGTATAATATTAGAGGGTGAACAAAGTGGGGTGGCATAAAGAGATATTAATAAGTCCTAAAGAATTAAATAGATGTTCTATATTAAAGAAGAAAATTATTATAAAAAAGTCAATAGATGTATTAATAACAGGTAAAATATTAGACAAAGATAATAATCCAATACCTAAAGCTATAATATATATTAAACAAGTAAATAATAGCTATTATTCACCAGGAACCAAAGAGTATGGTTATTTAACTACAAATGAACAAGGAGAGTATGCAGTATTATTACCTTGTAGTTGTAAATTGGATTATGTGTTAGATGTATATGAGCCTATTATTAAATGCTAATTACTGAAATAAAATATATTTTCACAGTGAGGTTATTATGAGAAATATTAATTGTGATTACAACTCTGTATTGTTTAAGGGATATTTATATTATGAGGATAGAACACCTGTCAAAAATGCAATAGTATTATTGGAAATAGTATTATCAGATAAAGAAAAAGCATATACAGAAAAAGACAGTAGCCTTTATTGTGCATATAGTGTAACAAATGATTTAGGAGAATTTTGTTTTAAAATAAGTGATAAAAATCACTATTATAAGATAAAGATTTGCGAAAATCATAATATAAAATGTTTAGATAATGAAACAATTTTTGTAGATATGTAAAAGGAACTGTTTATCAGTTTCTTTTTTTATTCTTTAGAAAATTATTTTTAAAATAAAAATATTAGTAAACAAAGGAGATTTCTTATGGATATAAGTAGTCTTTTAGTAAGTAAAGATATATCAATAAAAAAAGGAATTAATATATTAGATAAAGCAGGCAAAAAAATTATAATTGTTGTTGAAGATAAAAAACTTAAGGGTGTAGTAACAGATGGTGATATCAGAAGATGGATATTAAAAAATGGTAATATATCAGAATCAATATATAATATAATGAACAAATCACCAAAGTATTTATTGGAGAAGGAAAGAAATAATGTTAAAAAAATAATGAAACAATTTAAAATAGAGGCTGTACCAATAGTGAATGAAGAAATTGAAGTTGTTGATATTGTATTTTGGAATGATGTTTATCAAAGTCAATGTAATTACTTTGAAACAAGTAAGATTCCAATTGTTATTATGGCAGGAGGAAAAGGTACTAGATTGCAACCATATACTAAAATTATTCCAAAGATGTTAATCCCAATAGGGAATATTCCTATTATTGAAAGGATAATAAATAATTTTAAAAATTTCAATTTTAATGATTTTTATGTAACAATAAATTATAAAAAAGATATTATTAAAGCATATTTCAATAAAGAAGCTCCCTACAATATATCTTTTGTTGAAGAGGATATTCCATTAGGCACAGCAGGAAGTTTGATTTTATTAAAAGATAATATAAAGGGTACTTTTTTTGTAAGTAACTGCGATATATTAGTTAATGCAAATTATTCAGATATATTGAAATTCCATAAAAAGTACCAAAATAAAATAACTATAGTTACTGCCCTAAAAAATTATATTATACCCTATGGAGTTTTTAATTTAAATGATGATGGGAGTATTAAATCTTTAGATGAAAAACCTAGTTATGAGTTCTTAGTGAATACAGGAATGTATATATTAGAACGCGAGGTTTTAGATTATATAGAAGAAAATAAATATTCAGATATGACTGATATTATATATAAACTTCTAGAAAATAAAGAAAGAGTTGGAATGTATCCTGTAACTCAAGGTGCATGGCTTGATATGGGAGAATTTGAATCTATGAAAAATATGATTGATAAACTAGTGTGAAATTTTAGAATCTAAATGTATTATGAATAAAAAATAAATAGGACAGAAACTTGAATGCTATCAGAAAAGGAAATAGTTGCACAAGTTTAAGTCCTATTTATATATATCTTTATTTTGGTTAAATAGAATTATTTTTTTGTGTATTTTTTATTTTGTATACATATTTTTTCATAGTTTTATAGATATTTAAATTTTCTAAGTAAATTTCTTTTCTTTCATCAGTTTCAACGTAGCCATTTTTTAATACATTTTTTATAGAACCTATATTATCTTCTAATATCCATCCATCTACTTCATCAATAAAGGTTAATTCACTTCTACTATAATCTATAGCAAATTTTATTATTTCAGTACCTAGTCCTTTACCTTTATATTTTGAATTTACTCCATGACCAGTTTCTATAATATTATTATTATTGCCAACTATATCTAAATACAGATATCCAACAGGTTCATCTGCTTCATCACTTCGAACTATAAATAAAAGCCTATCATCTCTTTTTAATTGATTTAAATACCAGTTTTTAAGATTAGGTTTATTAGGTTTTTCATCATGGCCTGTCCAATATATATTTTCATAATCGCTTCTTAAAATAAAGAAGTCTTCAAAATCTTCTTCCGCACATCTTTTAAAAAGAAGTTTCATGTAATAATTCCTCCAATCATAACTTAATAATAATACATATATTCTCATTAGAATTTTATATTTATCATCAGAATATAATATGAAAGATAAGATTTTCTGTGAGGTATAGAGATCCTAAGCATTTTAAAAAATATAAAGCCCAAAAAGGTGGTAATTTTATTGAAAAAGATATTGGCCATTACAGGAATAAGATCTGATTACGATTTAATGAGCAACTTATTTAAAAAAATAGATTCTGATGATTACTTTGAATTAAAACTTTTAGTCTGTGGTGCACATTTATCAAAAACTTATGGAAATACAGTGGATTTAATTGAAAAGGATAACTTAGATATATTAATAAAGATAGAAAGCTTAATTGATTCTGATACTAAAAGTTCTAGACTCAAAACAACATCTATAATATTGCAAAATTCAATTGATATAGTAAATCAATATTCTCCAGATTTGATAATTTACGCAGGTGATAGGGAAGAAGTATTAATTGGTGGGATGCTTGGAGCTTTTTTAGGTATTCCAAGTGCACATTTTTTTGGTGGAGATTATACAAAAAGTGGATTAGTTGATAATGAGCTTAGAAGTGCTGCATCTAAATTATCATCTATTCACTTTGTGTCTACTTATGAGCATAAAAAAAGAGTTATGAATATAGGAGAGCCTGAGTATAGAATTTTTCAAATAGGAAGTCCTGCGCTAGATAAATTTAAAACAGAGCCTATTGTAAATATAAATAAAATATATAAGAGATTAAATATGGAACCATTTAATAATTTTGTATTGGTTATTTATCATCCATTAGATGAAAAATCCTATGTAACATTTAATAATATATTAAAATGTCTTAAAGAACGAAAAATAAAAGCGTTTATAAGTTATCCTAATACTGATTCTGGAAATAAGGAAATTATAAACGCAATAGAAAAATATAAAAATGATAAGGATTTTTACTTTTATAAAAATCTAGATAGAAATACTTTTATAAATATATATAGAAATGCATCTTTTCAAATAGGCAATTCTAGTGCAGGCATAGTGGAAGCTGCTTGTGTTGGCATTCCTGTTATTAACATAGGAGTAAGGCAAGAAGGGCGTGCTGCAAATGAAAATGTGATTTTCGTTGGTGATGAATATAGTGAAGTAAAAAATGGAATAGAAAAAGCTTTAGATAAAGATTTTATAAATAAGTGCAAAAATATAAAAAATATTTATGGAGATTCAAACAGTTCAGAAAAAGCATATGAAATTCTTAAGAAATTAGAGTATAAAGATTATTTATTGAAATTGGAGGATCCAAATGAAATGTAAAAATGTATTAGTTATATCAGTACATCCAGATGATGAAACAATAGGGTGTGGAGGAACAATTCTTAAGCATAAAGATAACGGAGATAAAATTACCTGGCTCATATTAACAAGTGCTGAAACTAGATATGGTTATTCATATCAGCAAGTTATGGAGGAAAAAAAACAAGTTGAGAATATAGGGAAAGCTTATGGATTTGATAAAATATATAACTTAAAATTTGGACCAGCAAAGATAAATTATGATATCTTTTCAAATCTTATAAATAAGATAAGTGAAGTTATGTATAAGGTTAAACCAGAAATTGTTTATATGATTAATAGAAGTGATGTTCATACTGATCATCAAATAGGGGCTAAAGCTATATTAAGTTGCACTAAAAGTTTTAGGTATCCTTTTATTAAAAGAGTGCTTATGTATGAATGTTTATCTGAAACAGAAATTGCACCACAATTTCAAGAAAATATCTTTGTCCCAAATGTATTCTCTAATATTACAAAATATATTGAAAAGAAGTTAGATATATTAAAGTTATATAAAACAGAATTGCAAGATATACCTCAGCCAAGAAACGAAGAAAGTGTTAAAGCATTAGCAAGATATAGAGGATGTACCGCATGCACCAAATATGCTGAAGCATTTATGTTAGTTAGAGATGTTTTTTAAGGGGGAATTACTTTGTTAGAAGTGAGAGATTATAAGAAAAATGATGAAAAAGAGATTATGGGTTTATTCAAAAAGTCATTTAACCGAGATATGCATTATACAGAGTGGAAATGGAATTATAATGATAATATATGCAGTGATAAATTTATAAAAATTATGTGGGACGATGATGTTTTAGCAGGACACTATTCAGTATTACCAAGCAAAATGAATGTTTATGATAAAACTTACACATCAGGTTTATCTATGACAACTATGACGTCTCCAGAGTATAAAAAACAAGGTATTTTTGTTAAATTAGCGAATGCACTATATGAAGAAAATTATAATAAGTTACCAATTATATATGGTTTTCCTAACAACAATTCTTTACATGGCTTTATAAAGCATTTAGGATGGAATCATATTTTAGATATAGAAATGTATAGTTGTTATACGTATAAATCAGAATTAAAATCTTTGGATAAAAATATAAAGAATGTTGAATTTTTAGATAATAGGGTTGATGTTTTATTTAATATCTTTTCAAAGGAGTTTAAAGAGTACAAGTTAATGATTAAAAGAAATAGGGAATATATTCACTGGAGGTATGATTTAAATCCATACAATAAGTATTATTACTTAGTTTACGAAAAAGATAACGAATATTTAGGTTATTGCATTTATAAGATATTTGAAGAAGGAGGTAAAAAAGTTTGCGATTTAGTTGATATAATTGCAGTAAACAATGGAATTTATGAAAAACTTTTAAAAAGTTTAATTGATTTAATGGCTTGCAACAAGATTAGAAAAATAAATTCATGGTTTATAAATAAAGATAAATTAGATATTGGTAAAAATTTAGGATTTAATAGAACTAATTTAATTACTCATTTTGGATTTAAGTTAAATTGTGATTTTATAAAATTAGATGATATGGATGTTGATAAATGGTATATAACTATGGGTGATTCTGATGTGTTTTAGTTAAGATTAGTTAAATACAAAAGTAATGAGAAAAAGATAGAAAAATCATGTTTTAATTTTCAGTTTTAAAAGGATAATGAGATAAATTAGCTTCTATTAAAAATATTTAATAATAAGCTAATTTAGTAAAAAGGGAGGAGGATTTTAAATGGGGGTATTTATAATAGCTGAGGCTGGAGTAAATCATAATGGAGATATTAATTTAGCTAAAAAATTAGTGGATATGGCAAAACAATGTGGAGCAGATGCTGTAAAATTTCAAACATTTAAAGCAGAAGAAAGCACGGGTTCTTTTGCAGAAAAAGCAAAGTATCAAAAAGAAAATGACAAAACAGAAGAATCTCAACTGGAAATGATAAAGAAATTAGAATTGCCTTTTGAAAAGTTTAAAGAGATAAAAGAGTATTGTGATAAAAAAGGGATTATATTTGTATCTACACCAGATGGCATAGAGAGTTTAAATTATTTAGTAAGCCTTAATGTTGAGTTTATAAAAGTAGGATCAAGTGAAGTAACTAATATAGAATTTTTAAGAGAAATAGGAAATATAGGAAAGCCTATAATTCTATCTACAGGTATGAGTACATTAGGAGAAGTAGAGAAGGCTATAGATGCTATTTATTCTACAGGAAATAGAGATGTAAGGTTAATGCATTGCACTTCAGATTATCCAACTAAAGTGGAGGATGTTAATTTAAGAGCTATGGTTACATTACGAGAGGCTTTTAAGGTTCCAGTTGGATTATCTGATCATACATTGGGATTTGAGAGTGCAGTATCAGCTACTACTTTGGGAGCAGAATTTATAGAGAAGCACATAACATTAGACAAAAAAATGAAAGGACCAGATCATAAAGCTTCCATGATGTTAGATGAATTTAAAGAGTATATTATTCATGTTAAAAATACAGAAAAATTATTAGGCGATGGAATAAAAAAACCAACAGAAAAAGAGAAAGTTATAATGAATGATGCAAGAAGAAGCATATTAGCTTCTAGAGATTTAAAAAAGGGGACAATCATAGAAAAAGATATGATTGTATTTAAAAGACCAGGCTATGGCATAAGACCTGAATTATCGTATATATTGATTGGTAGAAAGCTAAAAAGAGATATATTAAAAGATGAAGTAATAATGTGGGAAGATGTTTAAAACAAGCCTTTAGAAATTTTCTAAAGGCTTTAATTTGTATCACTTTCTTTTACGTTCCTATCACTAAAATCTAGATGCATATTATAAGCTAAACCTGCAACTACTATTAATCCGCCTATTATTTTGCTAAGAGGAAACTGCCTAGAAATTAACCAATCTAATGCTATTCCAGTAAAAAGTTGAGCTACAAATATAAGTAATGTAACATAAAAAGCTGACATCTTTGGGGTTACTACACTGTTAAGGACAACAATAGCTACACCTAAAAGACCTCCTAAATAAGCATAAAATGGAACAGTATTTAATGATGTAAATACAAATTTTTCTCTCATAATAAAAAAGAATAATATTGAAGTTATTGAGCCTGTAAAATAATTAAAATAACTTGATTCTATAAGACCTATTTCTTTAGAAAGTTTTGTATTTAGAATTCTAGAAACTACTATAATTACACCTGCTAATATAGACATTAATATATATATCATAAATGGTCCTCCTTTTAATTTAGAAAAAAGTCATAATACAGACACCAATTGTTATTATTGTAATGCCAATTATTTTTTTCTTATTAAATTTAATTTTTTGCATTCCTAGTAGTCCATATTGATCAAATATCATTGAAGTTAATGTTTGACCTAAAAGTCCTAGTGCCACTGGTAATGCTACTCCAATAACAGAAAAAGTTATATTGTTAAATAATATTGTGAAAATTCCAAGAGCACCAGCACTATAAAGATATAATGGCAAATGCATTTTAAATGGTATTTTTATTTTTTTATAAAGCATTATTATAACTAAAGCTAAATAACCTAAAATATGAATCACCATTAAAGAAGAATAATTTCCAATACCAGAAGATAATTCTCCATTACAAACAATCATAACTGCAATAAGTACACCAATTAATAAAGATAATAAATTATACATAGTATCTCCTTATAAAAATATAATTCTTGATTTATAAACTTAGTTTAAGCTATTATAAAGGAAATAGTGTAGGACATATGTCATATTGTAATGAAAATTATTAATTGTCACTAAAAAGGAGAGAAGTTTTTGGTTAAAGTAAACGATTTTAAAAGAATGGAAAAGTATATAGAAAAATACAAAATAAATGATATGTTTAGCATAGATATGAGAGAATATATGTCTTTATATATGTTTGGTAAGAATGAACATATATGTAAAGAAGAAGAGGTTTTAAATAAAATGTTTTTTGTGGTTGATGGTAAAGCCAAGGTATATAAAAATTTAGCAAATGGTAAATCATTGTTATTATCATTTTATAATCCATTTACTGTAGTTGGAGATATTGAATTTTTAGAAAATGATAGTGCGGATTGTAGTGTTCAAGCTATAAAAGATACGTATTGTATTGTTATTGAATTTTCAATAATTAAAGATAAATTAATGGATGACTGTAAGTTTTTAAGAAATAGATGTAAATATTTAGGGGAAAAGCTAAGATGTAATAGTAAGAATAGCTCAATAAATTTGCTTTATCCTCTTGAAAACAGATTAGCAAGCTATATTTTGGCATTTGTAAATGGAGATAATAATCTACGTTTTATATTTGAAGGTGGGTATAATGAAACAGCAGAACTACTAGGGACTAGTTATAGACATTTAAATAGAACATTAAATAAATTCTGCAGTGAAGGAATTATAAAAAAAGATGATAGGTCTTACATAGTAAATAATATTGATAAACTTAAATATTTATCAGGTGATTTATACAGATAATTAAAATAAATACATAATATTTTTTACAAACTTAATTTTATTTTCAATATTTGATAAACTTAAATAAATTTTATACGAAAATTAAATAGAGACAATGGAATTTAATGATATTAAAAATAAATTATGTTAGTTTCAATATTAGTTTAAAAAAAGGGGATGACAATATGAAGAGTAATATATTATTAGAATCAGGTACAGGAGAGTTAGAAATTATTGATTTTGTTGTTAATGGAACTCATTATGCAATAAATGTAGTAAAAGTTAAAGAAATAATTAAAATGCCAAACGAAAGTTTAACTAAATTACCTGATCCTAAACCTGAAGTAGCTGGACTTATATTATGTAGAGATGAAATTCTTACTTTAATTGATTTAAAATATACATTAAATAAACAAAGAGATCATGAATTAGGATCTAAAGTTATAATTTGTGAATTCAATAAAATTAAAGTTGCATTTAATATTGATGATGTAGTAGGTGTGCATCGCATTAAATGGGGAGATATAAGAAAGCCAGATGATTTATCTGAAAATTCATTATCTGTCGGAAACATACTTTTAAATGATAAAGTTTTAATTATGTTAGACTTTGAAAAGATAGTAACAGATCTTTGCCCAAGCGTGGGAATAAGTGAAGATAGACTTGTGAAGGTAAACTATAAAGATAGATCAGATATAAAATTAATCTTAGCTGATGATTCAGCACTAATTAGAAAACTTTTAAAAGAAACACTTACAAAGGCAGGATTTACTAATTTAAGATTATTTAATGATGGAAAGCAAGCTCTGGATTTCTTAAAAGGTATATCAGAAAAAAAAGGTGAGAATTTTAAAGAAGAAGTTGACCTTCTTATTACTGATATAGAAATGCCACAAATGGATGGTCTTACACTTACAAGAAGAGTGAAAGAAGATGAAATATTATATAAATTGCCAGTAATAATATTCTCATCATTAATTACTGACGAATTAAGACACAAAGGTAAATCTGTTAAAGCAGATGCTCAATTGAGTAAACCAGAGATAGAAGAACTAGTACGTGTTATAGACAAGTTATTAAATAAGTAATTTTAATAACTCAAGGTAGAAAGGAGATTAAAATCTTTTCTACCTTTTTTATTTAATGTTAACTTGTATAAGGATTACTTTTATAATAAAATTATAAATGCATTATTTATATAGTGTTATTGGAATAATATTATTAATTGTATATAGTTTAAAGTTAAAATAAATGATAAGGTGTGTAACAATATGGAAGAATTTAAAAAAGTTATTGATGAAATTTTACAAGAAGAGATTATAAAAGTAGTTGTTAGTAATAAAATGAATAAAGATGTTAAATACAATAAAATAACGTTTATTCTTAAAGAAAATGAAAAGAATAAGTATTATCAAATAGAAAAGTTTACAGATAAACAAATTTTTCATGAAAATGTACATATAGATGAGTTCAATGACAAGATTATTAAATATGTTGAAAACAATTATAAACAGCTTTCAGCATGGTCAGATACAAGTACCTTTGATTTAAAGATATCTAAAAAAGGTAAAATATTTTTAGGCAAGAAAAGATCTGATAATAAGAATCTTGCAAATAAATCTCATAATAAAGAAAAAAATTATATTTTAAAAGAGGGAATGATAATAGAGCCACTTATAGATTTAGGGGTATTTACTAAAGAAGGAAAAGTAGTTAACTCTAAATATGATAAGTATAAGCAAATAAATAGATTTGTGGAGATTATTGATGATGAAATCAAAAATAATGATTATAAAGAACTCACAATTCTAGATTTTGGATGCGGAAAATCGTATTTAACATTTGTACTTTACTATTATTTTGTAAAAATTAAAAACATAAATGTAAAAATGATAGGTTTAGATCTTAAAGAAGATGTTATTAAAAAATGTAATGATATTGCTAAAAGATACAAATATGATAATTTGCATTTTGAACTTGGAGATATAAACGGATTTAAATATAATAATAAAGTTGATATGGTTATAACACTGCATGCTTGTGATACAGCAACTGATTATGCTCTATATAATGCAATAAAATGGAATAGTAAAATGATTTTTTCAGTTCCATGCTGTCAACATGAATTCAATAGTCAAATAAAAACAGATTCTTTATCTATATTAACTAAGTATGGAATAATTAAAGAACGAGTTTCAGCACTTATGACTGATTCAGTTAGGGCTAATCTTTTAGAATGTATGGGTTATAAAACTCAATTATTGGAGTTTATTGATATAGCACATTCACCTAAAAATATATTAATTAGAGCATCAAAAGCTAAAATATCAAATAATAAAAAAGAAAAATCTTTATTAGAAGTTAAGAATTTAATGGAACAATTTAATGTTAAACCAACATTATTTAACTTATTAGAAAATGATAAATTAATATGCACACAAATAAGAGAAGATTAATATAATAAATTAGAATGATTTAATGATATAATATTAATACTCATTAAGATATAATTATTAAAAATAGAAAGTAGGCTTTTAGAAGTTTACTTTCTATTTTTGTTGTTTGTTTATTAGAAAAAATGTTATGATTTATAAAAAAGGCAAATAAGAATTAGTTAGACAATTTTATAGGATGTGGGGAATAATGAATTCAGTTAATCATTTTAGAACAATAACAAATCATAAATTATTAGTTATGAAATATTGCTTTAAAGTCGGGTTATATAAGCAAGGTTTACTACATGATTTATCTAAGTATTCTTGGGTGGAATTTTCAGCAGGAATAAGATATTATAGAGGTGATGTTAGTCCTAATGGAATACAAAAAATAGAAGAAGGATATTCTAAAGCATGGCTTCATCATAAAGGGCGAAATAAGCATCATTTAGAATATTGGATAGATTATGGTGTAAATATAAAAGAAGGACTTGTAGGAATGAAAATGCCAACAAAGTATGTAGTTGAGATGTTTATTGATAGAATGTGTGCTTCGATGAATTATCAAAAGGAGAAGTATAGTGATAGAAGTGCATTAGAATATTACAATATAGGTAAAAATCATTATATTTTGCATAAAGAAACGAGAGAAGTATTAGAATTTTTACTTAATAAACTTGCAAATGAAGGGGAAAAAGCAACTTTTTATTATATTAAGAATAATTTATTAAAGAAATAAGACTACGTTTTAGTAGAATATTAATATATGTAAAAACAAAGCTTATAGCGGAGTAATTAAATTTAGGAATACTAATTAATGATCCTCAAAGTATAATTACAATGCCAAATTATCTATTAGATATATATCAAAACATATTTAAAAATAAATAATTATTATACTTATATGAATGTTAATTGTGATAAAGTTAGTGCTAAATTAAAAAAAATTAGCACTAACTTAAAAAAACTATTAATTAAAAATAGTTTTAAATATAGGTTTAGATACTTTAAAAATGAGTATCTATTTCTTTTCTTCTAATTTTTTTTAAGTCTTTTAGCCTTAAATTAGTTTTTTCCATGATTGTATCAAAAGAATCCCCTGCAATCATCATTTGTTTAGCTTTTTCACGAGCTGACATTTTATCATTACCCATATTTTAAATTCCCTCCTGTAATACTTTAATCAGTATTTATCTTTTCCTTAGAAAAATAATATATACATTACATTAAATGGAACTTAATGGGAGGCATATCTATTTCAAAAAAAGTTCTCTTGGTGATTTATTAAATAATTTTTTAAAAGAGCGTAGAAAACTAGAGTAATCATTAAATCCACACTTTGTAGATACTTTTAAAACAGCTTCACCATTTTCTATAAGGTCTTTTGCTATTAATAATCTTTTTTGCAATATATAATTATGAAGAGTATAACCGGTTTCTTTTTTAAATTTATGCATTAAATAATACTTACTTATAAAAAATTTCTTTGCTAGAAATTCAATAGAAAGATCTTCTGATATATTAGTATTTATATATTTTAATATTTCTTCAATTTGTTTATCATATTTAAGAGATGACTTATCATTAATAAACATATCTTCAAGGTATATCCTATTTAAATAAATTAAGAATTGGATAAATAATGCATTATTTAAAAGTTTACTTCCAAAATCATTTGAATTTAATGAAGACTCTAATGAGCTAATAATGCCTTTTAATGAATTCTGTAATTTGATATCAAGTCTAATAAGATTAAAGCTTTTTTTATTAGCTAATTTAAAACAAGTCATCAAATCACAATTATTATAATTGTGAGATTCTATAAAATTTGAATTAACCCAAATTACTATTCTTTCATAAGCTTCAGACGAATCTATTAATGGTTTGTGCACATCATGATTATTTACAAGAAGTATATCCCAAGGTTTTAGATAATAAGCTTTTCCTTCTATTAGATAAGTTACTTTTCCAGATAAAAATATAATTATCTTATTGAACTCATGGTAGTGGAATTCAAATTCTTGATTTTTCTTATCTTTTATATGAAATAATTTAAAATCACTATGCAAGTAGCCAGCTTTATTTCCATAATCAATTGTATTCATTTAAATGACAACCTTTCAAATAATATATATAAATCATAGAGCACTTTTTACAATATTTCAAGCAATATATGCACTATTTATAGTTAAAATTCTGTATATAATAAAATTAACAAAGATATATTTTATATAAAAAATTAAAGGAATTATATTTTATCAAGAAGAGTAAAAAATAAAAATTCAATTAAGGAGGAATACGCTTTGAAGTTTATAAAAAACTATAAATATTCAATAATTTTATTACTATCAATTTTATTTGGTGGTACTATAGGACTTATAATGGGGGAAGATGCAAAAATATTTGAACCATTAGGAAAATTATTTTTAAATATGATATTTACAGCATTAATACCAATAGTATTTTTTAGTATATCATCATCAATAGCTAATATGGAGAGCTCTAAGAAGTTAGGCAAATTATTGGGAACAACTGTTATAGTATTTGGAGCAACTGCTCTTATTTCAGGAATATTAGGAGTGGCTAGTTTTAAATTATTTGATCCTACAAAAGGATTAAATTTATCTACATTTGAAAACTTAATTAATTCTAATCAAAATGAAACTATGAATTCAGTTGGAATATTAGAAAAGATTGTATCTAGCATCAGTGTTGGTGATTTTTCAGAACTTTTAACAAGAAGTAACTTACTTGCATTAATTTTATTTTCAATAATAGTAGGATTTGCGACAATGCTTTGTAAAGAAGAAGGTAAAATATTTGCAAAATTTTTAAATAGTGGTGCAGCAGTAACAATGAAAATTATAAGTATAATCATGTATTATGCACCAATAGGCCTTGGAGCTTATTTTGCAAGTATAATAGGAGAATTAGGAGGACAAATATTAACAGGATACTTGAAAGTATTTGTACTATATACTGTTCTGTCAATATTATATTTCGGTATATTCTTTACAATATATGCATATATTGCTGGTGGCAAAAGGGGAATTAAAAGTTTTTGGGAAAATTCTGTTGAACCAGCAGTAACAGCAGTAGCAACATGTTCAAGTGCAGCTTGCATACCTGTAAATATAAAAGCAGCTAAAAAGATGGGGGTACCAGATAGTATAGCTAAAATAATAATGCCAATAGGAGTTAATATTCATAAAGATGGATCAGTTATAGGTGGTGTATACAAAATTATGTTCTTGTTTGGAATATTTGGACGTGACACGGATAGTATTGGCTCATTAATAACTATATTAATTTTAGGATTATTAATAGGAGCTGTTGTAGGAGCTGTTCCAGGAGGTGGAGCAATAGGGGAAATGCTTATATTAAGTATGTTTAACTTTCCACAAGAAGCTCTTGCAATAATGCTTGTAATAGCCACAATAATTGATATACCAGCTACATTATTAAATTCATCTGGTAATACTGTTTGTACAATGATGATTTCAAAATTTATGAGGAATAAAAAAAATCAAGTATAGATGAAAAAGCTGATTTCTGTGTAATACATAATTCAGCTTTTTAAATATCTCTATTTATATTATGAGAAAATTAGTGTAGTATTAAATTATAAGAAAATTTTTTGGATAAGGGGAGTGTATTTATGAAAAAGGAATTTAATATAGATGAATTTTTATTAGAGTATCCACAGATTGACAAAACAATAGAGAAATATAATATTAATATGGAAAACATGAAAGCAATATATAATGATTATATTGAGTATAAAGATTCCTATGAAAATCAAGCAGGATTTATAGCTAATATATTACGTTCTCAAGAGGTTATACATTCAGTAAAATCAAGAATTAAAGAACCTATTAGGCTTATAGAAAAAATTATAAGAAAAACTGAAGATAGAAAAGAAAAATATGGCGATGATTTTGAATTTACAGTAGATAATTATAAACAAGAAATAAATGATTTAATTGGAATAAGGGTTATACATATATTTAAGGAGCAATGGAGAGAAATACATGAGTACATAATAAACACATGGAAAGTAGTAGAAATAACCGCTAATGTTAGAGATGGAGACAATATTGAGGTCTTCGAGGAATTAGATATAAAAGTGAGATCAAGAGCTTCAGGATATCGTTCAGTACATTACTTAGTTGAGTTTTGTCCAACAAACGAAAAAGTAGTTGCAGAAATTCAAGTTAGAACAATATTTGAAGAAGGATATGGAGAAATAGATCATATTTTAAGATATTCACACAATGAAATTCCAGAAATTCTAAAATCAAATTTATTATTATTTAACAGAATAGTTGGTAGTGCAGATGAAATGGCATCATTAGTTAATAATTTAAGTAAAGAATGGTGCGAAAAAGAGAAAAATTATATAAAAATGATAGAAGAACAAGACTCAGAAATAAATAGATTAAAAAATAAAATGACATGGATAGATGTAGAATAAAATTAAAAAAATATAGAGATTCAAAATAAAAGGTTTTAAATAAATGTAAAATATAAAAAATTATATTTTAAGAATATATTGAGGAAAATACTATGGCTACATAAATGTACCAATAGTATTTTTCTTTTTTACTCTTTAGTATTTTGTCTGATAATTATTAGTAAAAATTATGTTAAATTTTGCTTTAAAATGATAAAATATTAAAGTAAGAAGAAAAGTAAACTGGTTTAGGAGTGATTTAATTGATATTTGTACCTTATTATGAATTGAAAGCTGGAATGAAATTAGCTAGTAATATACATCTAGATAACAATAAAAAATCAAAAGCTTTTTTATTAAAGAAAGGTATGATATTAACAAATGCAAACATACAGAAACTAATAAATTTCAATGTTTTAGGTGCATATATTGATGATGGCAGAAAAAATCTAATATTAGATGATAACTTAAGAAAAAAATCTGTAACAACAATTAAGAATATTTTTGAAATGTGCAAAAGTAAGCATAAAATTTTGGAAGAGAATGTTATAAAAGAGATAGAATCAATATCTGTAAAGCTTGTCAATAATATGTGTAAAAATAAAAAAACATCTATAGGAATAACAGATTTACAATCATATGATGTTAACACATATCTTCACTCTTTGAGTGTAACAGTAATATCAATTGCAATAGGAAGTGCATTAAATTTAAGTAAGAAAGAGTTATGTGATTTAGGTGTTTGTGGATTATTACATGATATTGGAAAAGTAGCAATACCAATAGAAATAATAGGAAAACCATCAAAGCTTACTGAAGAGGAATTTAATATTGTTAAAACTCATGCAGAGTTAGGTGGAAACTATATTGTAGAAAATAAATATATGGATAATGATATATATTTAGGAGTTATAAGTCATCATGAAAAATTTGATGGGACAGGCTATCCGAATAAACTAAAAAGGGAAGATATCCCTTTGTTTGGGAGGATAATAACTGTAGCAGATGTATATGATGCTTTGACAGGAAATAGACCATATAGAAATCCAATAAAGCCTTTAGAAGCCATAGAATATATTATGGCAGGGGTTGGTAGCAGCTTTGATTATAATGTTGTAAAGGCATTTTTGAAAAAAATAGAACCATATCCTATTGGATCTTGTGTAAAATTAAGTGATAAAAGGCGTGCTACAGTTATTGGAGATAATATTAATAATCCATTAAGACCAATTATTAAAATACTACAAAAAAATGGGGATGAAGCAGAAATAATAGATCTTCAAAATGACTTAAATGCAAGAAATATTATAATTTTAGATATAGAGTATAAATATCTTATTAAGAAATAGGCATGATTTAGGAGATCTAGGTACTCAAGCTCTTATTAAATATTATGAAAATTAGGGATAGCAGATAATTATAAATAGATAGTAATTCATAGATGTTTATACATTGTATATTTTAATAATAATTTCAATATTATGCTATGTTTTAAATGTATGTTGATGCAATAGGTAAAGTTCAGTTACTTAGTTTGCTTTGCTTATTCATATTTAGACATTCTGATAAAACATAGCATAATGTTATAATCTTTTTAAACCTATTAATTCAATGTGTGATGAAATAAAGTTATCTTTAATTGGTTCACATTTCATTAAATCGGTACTTAAATATTTTTTATTATCATCAGCAAATATTGTAACTATATTTCCTTCATAATTATTTAGTTCAAGTGTTTTTATAGCACCTAAAAAATTAGCACCGGATGATATTCCAACTCCTAAACCTAAAATTCTAGATAGCTTTTGTGCCATTATAATAGCATCACCATCATTAATACTTATTACTTCATTTAATGATTTTAAATCAAGTATAGGTGGAATAAATTCATCAACAATTCCTTGAATTCGGTGTTCACTTACTTGAAAGCCAGTAGAAAGTGTAGGGGAATTTGATGGTTCCAATGGATATATTTTTATATTAGAATTTTTATCTTTTAGATATTTACCTATACCCATAATTGTTCCACCAGTTCCAACTCCAGCAACAAAAGCAGTAGGAATAATACCTAGATTACTTAAAGTATTCCATATTTCAGGTCCTGTAGATAGATAGTGAGCTTCTGCATTATCCTTATTAGAAAATTGACATGGAAGAAATACAGTATCAGAATTTAATCTTCTTTTTTCAGTAAGTTCTAAACATTTTAAAAAACCACCTTCTTTTTTAGAAACTAATATTAAATTAGCATTAAAGCTTGATAAAAGTTTTTTTCTTTCATCACTCATCCAATCAGGCATATAAATATCAATAGAATTTCCGAGATAAGTGCCTATAGCTGAGAATGATATACCAGTGTTTCCGCTAGTGGTTTCAACTATAGTGTAGTTTTGTTTTATAGAATTATTTAAATAAGCTTTTTTCAAAATATATAAAGCCATTCTATCTTTTATACTTCCAGTGTAATTATAATATTCAAGTTTTGAATATACTTTCAGTTCTTTCCCTTTATATTTAAATAATATTTCTACTAGGGGAGTATTACCAATAAGTTTTTCTAAATTATTTATTTTATTAAGTATATTATTCATAAGAAAACTCCTATTCTCAAATTTAATATTATAGTATAGACTATGTAATTTAAAAATATTGTTCTTAATATTAATAATATTTAAATGGATTAATAATTATTAGTGATTATTATAAAAAATAAATTTAATATATGATAAAACTTAAATTTAGTAAATAATATAGCAAAGTATATTGTAATAACAATAATTACTTTAAATAGAGGCTGATTTTACTAGTATATAGAGTTATTATAATAAGAATATTTGTGATATAATCATTAGGATAATGTATATATTAAAAGTGTATATATACATTATATACATAATATATAATTTTTAATTTTTCTTAATATAAAGAGGGGACAAAAAAGATGAGAAAACGAAGGCACAAACCTACCAAAAATATTACAAATGTTAAAGCTATTATAGTATGTGTTGCTATTTTACTTGCTATTTATTTGGGGGGATCAGCATATTTTGCAAAACATTTTTATTTTGGATCACAAATTAATGGTATAAATGTTGGAGGTGTAACTGTTGAAGAAGCAGAGAAATTATTAGCTTCTAAAATTCCACAGTATAAACTTGAACTTGAATTAAGGGATGATAAAAAGGAAGAAATTAAAGGTGATAGCATAGAATTAACTTATGATCCTAAAGATAAAATAGAAAATTTAAAGAGTGGTCAAAAAGCATTTTCTTGGCCAAAATCTATATTTAGTAAAAGTCATTCTACATTAAATGATATAGTAACTTTTAATGAAGATTTATTAGATAAACAATTAGATAATCTTTCTTGTATTAATGAAAATGTAACAGACCCTAAAAATCCTGATTTTGAATATACAAGTAATGGTTACAAAATATTGCCTGAAGTAAAAGGTAATAAAATAAAAAAAGAAGTATTTTCTGATGTAGTAAAAAACGCTGTTATTAATGGAGAAACAAAAATAAATTTAGAAGAAATAGACTGTTATGAAAATCCAAAATTTAATTTAGAGTCAAAAGAAGTTAATGAAGCAAAAGATCTACTTGATAAATATTCAAATTTAAAAATAACATATGATTTTGAAGATAGTAAAGAGGTATTAGATGGTTCTACAATACATAATTGGCTTTATGTTAATAATGATATGGAAGTAATGATTAGTGAAAAAAATGTTAGTCAATATATTTATTCTTTAGCAAGTAAATATAATACTTTTTCTAAAACAAGAGAATTTAAAACATCATTAGGAGAAACAGTAAATGTTGATGGTGGAAATTATGGATGGATTATAGACAAGCAGGCTGAAGTAAATGGACTAATTGAAACAATAAAAAAAGGTGAAGATACTACTAGACAACCTATTTATTCTCAAACAGCTATATCACGAAATAAGAATGATATTGGTAATACATATTTAGAAATTAATTTTTCTAAGCAACATATATGGTATTATAAAGAGGGTCAGTTAATTGCAGATGGTGATGTTGTTACTGGTAATGTAAGTAATAATTGGGGAACTCCTGTAGGAACATATAGATTAAACTATATAGAAAAAAATGCTACATTAAAGGGAGAAAACTATAGTTCACCAGTTAATTATTGGATGCCATTTAATGGAAATATAGGACTTCATGATGCAACTTGGAGAACAGAATTTGGTGGACAGATTTATTTGGCCAGTGGTTCACATGGATGTATTAATGCTCCGTATGAATTGGCTCAAAAAATATTTGAAAATATAAAGGCTGGAACTCCTGTAGTTTGTTATTAAAGAGTTTTAAATAATATATAAAATTTGTAGAAATATAATGGTGAATGTTTAAACGCTAAACGTAATAATGCCCCACAGGAAAAATCCTGTGGGGCATTTAAGTTTAAAAATAATATTAATTAAAGATAATTTTTAACATTAAATATTTCACCATTTTTCATATAAACTCTAGGTATTCTATATTTAAGCATACAAAGAATTTCATAATTTATTGTTCCCATAGATTTGGCAAGATCGTCAGCATTTAATTTTAAATCACTATCTTCACCAAGAATTATTACTTCATCTCCAACATTAACATCACTTATATCGGTAACATCAATCATACATTGGTCCATACATATTCGACCAACAACGGGAGCAAACTGCCCATTTAGTATAACTTTAGCACCAGGAGCAAGCAATCTAGAATATCCATCAGCATACCCTATAGGTAAAGTTGCTATAATACTTTTTCTTTTAGTTTTAAATGTTCTACCATAGCTTATATAGCTATTTTCATCTAATTCTTGTATACGTGTTAAACTGGCTTTTAAAGTTAGAGCAGGTTTTAAATTAATATTTTCTTTATTTATTTCATCAGATGGATAATATCCATAAAGTATGATACCAGCTCTTATGCTATCTAAATAAGTTTTTGGCATATCTATAATAGCACCGCTATTAGATACATGTTTTATTGGGATTTCAACGCCAACCATTGAAAGCTTATCTACAAAAGATGTGAATTTATTAAATTGTTCATTAGTATATTCTTTATCAGTTTCATCAGAAGTTGAGAAATGAGTAAATATACCAATTACATCTAGACCTTTTAAATTATATATTTCTTTAACATCCTCAATTGCTTTTTTATTTGGAATAAATCCAATTCTCCCCATACCTGTATCAATAGCAATATGCACTTTAGCTTTTTTATTAAATTTTATAGCTACATGTGATAGTTTTTTTGCATATTCTAAATCATAAACTGTTTGTTCTATATCATAATTAACTACTTCCTCAAATAAATATTCAGGAGTGTATCCTAAAATCATAATTGGCGCAATTACATTGTTATTTCTAAGCTCAATCGCTTCAGTTAAAACAGCAACAGCAAGCCTAGAAGCACCATTTTCAAGGAGAATGGGAACTACATCTAGAGCTCCATGCCCATAACAATCAGCTTTTACAACTGCTATCACATTTTTATCTTGTGCTAAGCTTTTTATATTTTTCATATTATAAGCTATTGCATCTAAATCTATTTCTGCCCATACAGGTCGCATTATTTTTTCCATTACTATCGTCCTCACTAGTATTATTTAATATTAATAATGGAACTATAATAATTATAGTTCACTTATTCTAATATTATTTTATTAAAGTAACCATAATAAAGAAAGAACCACTAAGTTTTTAATTTGTATAAATAGTGGTTTATCTTATAAGTTAGATTTACTTGATAATAGTTTTATATTATCTCCTATAATTTTAATACCTTTTTTAATATCTTTGTCACTCACTCTACCAAAGCCAATTCTAAAAGTATTTTTATCACCATTGCCTTCATAAAAAATATCTCCAGGCATAAACATAACACCCTCTTTATAACACAAATCTAATAGCTCTCTAGAATTTATATTATCTTTTAATTTAATAAAAACATGAAGACCACCTTCACCCGTTATATATTCATAAGGAATATACTTATTTATCATTTCAATAATAAGGTTATATTTATCTTTATAATATTTTCTAACATTCTTCAAGTATTTATTAAAAGAACCACTTTTTAAATAATAATAAAAAGTACTTTGATCTAAAAAAGAAGAGTGAATGTTTTTACCACGCTTTACACTTTCTAAAATATCAATAAGCTTTTGATCAGCAAATATCCAACCTATCCTAAGACCAGGAAATAAAATTTTTGAAAGGCTACCTATATATATAATACCATTACCTTCTCCAGCTAATGATGCTATAGGTTCAATTGGGGAACTAGAGTAGAGAAGCTCTTCATTAAATCCATCTTCTATTATTGGAACAGAATATTTTCTAAAAAGATTATATATTTCTTTTCTTCTTTCACTCTTAGTTACAATACCAGTTGGATTATTATAAGAAGGTATTATGTATCCAAACTTAGGATTGCATTTACTTAAACTTTTTTCTAGTTCAAGTAAATTTAAACCATCCTTATCCATTTCAATTTGTACAACCTTTAAACCGTAGGATTTCATTATTTTTATTGCAGTATTATGGGTTGGTTTTTCACAAATAATGGTATCACCCTTGGTAGTTAAAGAAGATATTATTATATCGAAAGCTTCTGTGAAACCATTTGTTATTAAAATATCTTTATTATTTGTATTAACTCTTTTTTTTATCATATAATCAAAAAAATAATCTATTAGAGGCTTGTATCCTTTAGCATATCCATAATTTAAAAGATTAGTATTTTCGTATGACCATGCATCTAATAAAGCTCTTTTAAAATCATCAAGATTGAAAAGAGTACTTTCAGGTGCTATGGATTTAAAAGATATTAATCCTTTTTTATAAGGCAATTCATTTTTTACAATATCCAAATTTCTAAGATTATTAGAATAATCATTTGTCATAGAATCGTAATTTATATTATATGGATAGCATTCGGTCTCACTTTCTATTGCAATAAAAGTACCAATACCTCTCTTAGTAATTATTATTCCAATGCTTTCTAATTCTTCATAAGCAGAAATAACAGAATTTCTACTTATATTTAAAAATTTACTTACTTCTCTTGTGGAGGGAAGTTTACTATCTTTTTTTAACTCGCCTTTTTTAATTCCATTAATAATATGTTGTTTTATTTGTAAATAAATAGGTTTATCTTTATCAATATTAAGAGTAGAAAATATCAAATTTAATCACCTCATGTTTAAAGACATTTTTATTTTCTATATATTTTAAGTTATTTATTGTTAATTAGTATTATATCAATTTATTTAAACTCAGTACAATTAAAGTCATTTATAAATATAAAAATACTTTAAAAATAGAATAAATAATTTATCAATTTAATATAATGAAAAGAATTCAATTTAGAATAAGTACTATTACATTATACTATTTTAAGAAAGGAAAGGAAGTAATTATTGTGGATAAGCAATATAAAGAAAAGTACTTAAAGAATACAGGTATTATTCTTTTTATTTTTATTACTATATATCTTAGTTTATCTTTTTATTTTTTAAGTCATTTTTATTTTGGAACTATAGTAAATGGAGTTAATATTTCATGCAAAAATTTAGAGGATGCTAACAAAAAACTTTCAAATGAGCTAGAATCATATAAATTAGAATTAAAAGAACGTGATGGAACTAATGAAGAAATTTTAAATGATAGTATTAAATTGAAATATGATCCACAAGATAAGCTAAAAGATTTAAAAAATACTCAGAAACCATTTCAGTGGATTTTTAGATTTTTTAAAACAAGTAACTATAACAGTGTGAATTTAGTTTCATATGATGAAGATTTATTAAATGAATGTTTAAATAAGTTATCATGCTTTGATGAAAATAAAGTAGTAGAACCTCAAAATCCTACTTTTAAATATGTAGATCATGGATATGCTATTGTAGATGAAGTCTATGGAAATAAAATAAAACGAGATATTTTATATGAAAATGTAGTTAAATCAATAATTAATGGGGTAAATATTTTAAATTTAGATGAGATTGATTGCTACGAAAATCCTAAATATACATCTGATTCTCCAAAAGTTATAGCTATTAATAATAAACTTAACAAATATATATTAACAAAAATAACTTATGATTTTAGTGATAGAAAAGAAGTGGCAGATGATTCGATAATAAATGAATGGATTAAAGTAGATGATGATTTAAATATTGTATTTGATGAGAAAAAAATAAGACACTATGTTAATGAAATAGCAAATTCTTATAATACTGTGGCAAGAACTAGGGAGTTTTTAACCTCTATGGGAACGAAAGCTAAAGTTACAGGAGGAAATTATGGATGGATTATCAATACAGAAGAGGAAGTTAAGGCTTTAATAAATCTAGTTGAAAATGGACAAACTATTACAAGAGAGCCAATATATCGCCAAAAGGCAGTGAGTCGTGATGTTAATGATATTGGAAGAACTTATGTGGAAATTAATTTTACAAAACAATATTTATGGTTTTATAAAGATGGAACAATGGTTACACAAGGTGATGTAGTAACTGGAAATGTAAGCTTAGGACATGCAACTCCTGTAGGAGTATATATGTTAAATTATAAGCAAAAAAATGCAACTTTAAAAGGAGAAAACTACGCTACTGATGTTAATTATTGGATGCCATTTAATGGTGGAATTGGTATACATGATGCAATATGGAGGAGTCAATTTGGTGGAAATATATACAAAACAAATGGATCACATGGATGTGTCAATGCACCATCTTATTTAGCTCAAAAGATATTTGAAAATATTGAACCAGGAATTCCAATAGTATGTTATTATGAATAAAAAGTGAAAGATAATTATGAAAAAATATTAAGTAAAAGCGGATGATAATTTAGATCATTCGCTTTTTCATTTATATTGTAGTATAAAGATTTTAAACATAATATAAAAGGATCTTTCTAAGTGAATATTGTTATAATAAATATAAATGTTGACTTAAAATAGACTTTAAAATATATTTAATAAGTAATACTGTGAAATCTATTAAGAAAGGTTTTGAGCTAAAATTATGAAAATTTTAATACTAAAAATTACGTTAAGAGCTTCGTGGGTATTATCATTAAAAGAAAAGAGAATGATTGTAAAAAGTTTAATACAAAGGTTAAAAAATAAATTTAATGTATCAGTATCTGAAATAGATAAGCAAGATATTCATAAAACTATAGTTATTGGTATGGTTGGAATATGTGCAAATTCAGCACAAGCAGATTCAACATCAGAAAATATAATAGAATTTATAGATAGTAATACAGATGCAGAAATCATTCATATAGAAAAAGATGAAGACATATTATAGGATAATAGGAAAGGAAACAAATGAAAAAGTATTTTCAGTCAAAAACAGTTAAGGCAGCATTATCAGCAACAATAGCAATTTTTATATCTAATTATATGGGCTTAGAATTTTCAGTAACATCAGGAATAATAGCAATTTTGAGTATTCAAGATACTAAAAAAGAAGCTTTACTTATTTCAATTAGAAGAATCTTGGCATCAATGATAGCAATATCATTATCGTTTATATTGTATTTAGTATTGGGAAATAATCCTATGATATTTGGACTTTTTTTGCTTATTTTTATACCAATAACTAAATATTCGAAAATAACGGAAGGAATGATAGTTGGGGCTGTATTGTCAACACATCTTCTAAGCAGTGATAATATAAATTTTTATTGGATTTTTAACGAAGTAACTTTAACTATAGTTGGTATTGGAGTTGCAATGATATTTAACTTGTACACAATGTCATTAGAGGAAGAATTTGATAAGAATAAGGATAAAATAGAAGAATATTATAGAATAATATTATCTGATATGGCATTAAGTTTAATTACTCAATCAGTACCAATATACGAACAAAGGATCTTAAGAGATGCGGAGGAGTTAATAAAGAAAACCAAGGTAATAGCTCATAAAATAGATAATAACTATATTTTTAAAAGTGATGATTATTATATAAGATATGTAGATATGAGGATAGCACAATTAAAAACTATAAAAAGGATGAAGAATCATTTTTCAAAATTTTATATGACATACGAGCAAACAAAACTATTATCAGATTTTACGAAGGATGTTTCAATAAATATTTATGAATACAATGATTGTATTAAGTTAATAGATAAGTTAAATTTGTTAAGAGATGAATATAAATTAATGGAATTACCTATAAATAGAGATGAATTTGAAAATAGAGCATTGTTATTTCAATTTTTAAATGATTTAGAGGAGTTCTTAATTATAAAGAAAGAATTTAAATCAAATTTTTAAAAGAATAATTTAATCACAATACTCCTATTTATGGAGATTAATATCTAGTAGGTGATTTTGTTATTAGGAACATGAAAATAAATAACAAGTCCAAAATTGCAATTGATATTTTTCATTAGGCAAGGAGACGAATTGCCCTCATAGCGAGTCTATTAGGTCAATTTGCCGACGTAGCATGATGGAAAATAAGCTAGCAAATGGACTTGTTATTTTTTCATTGTGCCTTATTAAATTATCTTTTTATTTTGTAGGATGTAGCTTTATAGATGTTGACTTTATAGGAAGATAATGTTTGTTTGATACAATTGGAAATTCATTATCTTTATATATAGTTTCTTGAATTAAGTAAAACTTATCCTCAGATGCAATTGGATGTTGTTTTGCTGCAAAATTTCCAGAAGTTGAATATTTTAATTCAATTAATATATCATTAGCTATTTCATAAAGTTCTTTTTCTAAAAACTCCATAACTTGTTTTTTATTGTTTAAGTCTATATTAAGTGATGATATAGTTTCAATTGGTATTAAAGTAAATGTATAAGCAATAGCTTTTCCTTGATACTTATACCATCTATCAACAAGAACAACAGCAGCTGTACTTTTAATTAAAACTTTATTAAAATAATCTGTAGAGGGTTCTATACGCAAAATGATTTCAACATCATCAATTGGTTCATCTAAAGATTTATAAACGGGATGTCCTATCTTTTCAAGACCAACGTCTTTGTTTGTCTCAGATTTTATTATAAAATTACCTTTACCTCTAATGTTTTTTATTAAACCATCATCTTGAAGTAAAGCTAAAGCCTGCCTTAATGTTGTTCTACTTACACCAATAAATTTTGCTAATTCAGGTTCTGAAGGAAGTCTACTACCTTCTTTAAATATACCTTCATTTATCATTTTAAAAAGTTGATTATATACAGTAACATATCTTAATTCTTTAGGTTTTACACTTAAGTTAATATCATTCATAAAATTCACCTTTCATTAATAACTAGCATAGGCTATGTATTACGCCAATTAAATTGTAATATTTTTCTATAAACTAAATAATAATGTATTGCTACAATTTTTTAACGCATAAACATAATATAAATTTTATAGAGTGTTTCTGATTTGAGATAACGATTTCTATTTTGTCAATAATATATAATGAGTGAATTAACTAGAGAATGTTATCTTAGAAAAACTCTATTTAGATTTTTAAATTTAACTGTGTTTAAATAATTCCATAATAAATAATTAAAAAAATAAATTAGACAAGTTTAATACAAGTAGATAAATAAAAGTCTAAATAAAAACATATTATAATAATCTATACTTTATTATAACATTAAAACATTAAATTTGAACATAAGTTAATCGTTGAGATTTAGTTGGGATTTACAGGTATAAAACTAATTATTATTAACAATATAACCAATATATCAATATTTTAACATAATTACTATACCTTTATAAAAAACTTGACATGTAAATAATAGACATGATATTATTTAAGAACAGACAACAATACAACAAAGTAGACAAGTAGAATGTGTGTCTAAAGTAATGTTTTGTGGCAAACATGTAATCGTCTTCCGGGTATATTACAAAATAAATCGGGAATACTAATAAAAACTAAAAAATACATAATAAAAAAATGGAGGGATTAAAGTGAAATATTCACAAGGATCAGGTAAACAATATCATATAGACGTTGCAAAGGGAGAAGTGGGAAAATATGTAATTCTTCCAGGAGACCCTAAGAGATGTGCAAAGATTGCTGCATATTTTGATAATGCAGAGTTAGTTGCAGATAAGAGAGAATATGTTACTTATACAGGATACTTAGATGGTGTTAAAGTAAGCGTTACCTCAACAGGAATTGGTGGTCCATCAGCTGCTATAGCTTTAGAAGAATTAGTAAAGTGTGGAGCAGATACTTTCATTAGAGTGGGTACATGTGGCGGAATGGATATTGATGTTAAAGGTGGAGATATGGTTATTGCCACTGGAGCAATCAGAATGGAAGGAACTAGTAAGGAATATGCACCAATAGAATTCCCAGCAGTTGCTAATATTAATGTAGTAAACTCATTAGTACAAGCATCTAAGACTTTAAATCAAGAATATCATGTTGGAGTTGTACAATGTAAAGATTCATTCTACGGTCAACATTCACCAGAAACTAAGCCAGTAAGTTATGAATTAATGGATAAATGGAATGCATGGTTAAGATGTGGATGTCTTGCATCTGAAATGGAATCAGCTGCTTTATTCATAGCATCAAGCTACTTAAGAGTACGTGTGGGTTCGGTATTCTTAGCTATTGCTAACCAAGAACGTGCTAAAGCTGGATTAGAAGATCCTCAAGTTCATGATACAGATGCAGCAATTAAAGTTGCAATAGAAGGGATTAGAAATTTAATAAAAGCAGATAAAGAAAATAATAAATAGTTATTAATAGAGAAAATTTCATGGTTTACAAATTATTCAAGAAAACTTGTTGATATTAATAGCAAAAGTATTAAAAGTTTACTAATGAAATTTTCTCATACTTAACGTTATTAAATGATGTCCAAAAGGTATGAGGTTTTATGGGAATAAAGTTAATACTATAACAAAAGACAGGAGAAAGATTATGAACATAGTTATAAATTTAATAGGTATAATTTTATTATTAGGAATAATGTACATTTTATCTGCAGATAAGAGAAGCATTCCCCAAAAAACTATATTAAAAGCACTTGGTATACAGTTTGTAATTGCATTTTTATTAGTAAAATTTCCATTAGGAAGAATAATGATATTAAAAGTATCAGATGTAGTTACTCAAGTACTTGATTATGGTAAAGAGGGAATCGGTTTCTTATTTGGAACAATAGGTAATGCTGGTGCACCTACAGGAATGATATTTGCCATTCAAGTATTAGGAAATATTGTTTTTATTTCAGCATTAGTTGCAGCTTTATATTATTTAGGAATATTAGGATTTATAGTAAAAATAATAGGTAAAGCTATAGGTAAAATATTGGGAACAACACAAGTTGAAAGTTTTGTTGCAGTTGCTAATATGTTTTTAGGCCAAACAGAAAGTCCAATATTAGTTAGTAAATACTTAAATAGAATGACTGATAGTGAAATCATAGTTGTATTAGTTTCAGGAATGGGAAGTATGTCAGCAACTATAATAGGGGGATATACTGCACTTGGAATTCCTATGGAATATTTATTAATAGCTAGTGCTTTGGTACCTATGGGAAGTATAGCAATATCAAAGTTATTATTACCTGAAAAAGAGGAAACTCAATTAATTGAAAATGTTAGCATGGACAATAAGGGTGATAATGAAAATCTTATTTCTGCAATTTCAGAAGGTGCTATGAGTGGATTCCAAACAGCTGTAGCAATAGGTACTTCATTACTTGCAATTATTTCGCTAGTAGCATTAGTTAATGGTATACTTGGAATTTTTGGAGTAAGTTTACAACAAATATTCTCTTATATATTTGCACCTATTGGATTCTTTATGGGATTAAATGGATCAGATATACTTACAGCAGGTCAATTATTAGGAAGTAAGTTAGTATTAAATGAATTTGTTGCATTCCAAGACTTAGGTAACATATTTGGTTCATTAAGTTATAGAACAGGTTTAGTACTTACTATATCACTTTGTGGATTTGCTAATATTTCTAGTATGGGAGTTTGTATTTCAGGTATAGCTGCATTGTGTCCAGAAAAAAGAAATACCCTTGCTAGATTAGCCTTTAAAGCAATGATTGGTGGATTTGCAGTTAGTGTTTTAAGTGCAATGATAGTTGGTCTTCTTACATTAATATAATAGTACATATTAAAATTATAATTAATAAGATATTACATTCTCTTAAAGTTATAAAAAAATTTTATAACTTTAAGAAATTTGTATAATAAATAACTATTTTAAATAGTATTGCCCATAATAAGTAAAAATATAGTAAAATTAGTGTTAAAACATAGTCTAATTTGGAAAGGAATTAAAGGTATGAAAAAGTATAATAGAATTTTTACAATTGTAATAGACTCACTTGGAATAGGCGCTATGCCAGATTCAATAGAATATGGAGATAAAGGAGTAGATACTCTTGGGCATATTTCTGAATCAGTAGAAAAATTTAATATACCTAATTTAGAAAAACTAGGTATATCAAATCTACATCCTATAAAACATGTAAAAGCAGCAGAAAAACCTTTAGCTCATTATATGAAAATGAAAGAAGCAAGTGTTGGTAAAGATACTATGACTGGTCATTGGGAAATGATGGGTTTACACATCACAAAACCATTCCAAACATTTACAGATACAGGTTTTCCAGAAGAATTGTTAGATGAACTAACAAAAAGAACAGGACACAATATAGTAGGAAATAAGAGTGCAAGTGGTACTGAAATATTAGACGAACTTGGAGAACATCAAATGAAGACAGGAGATATGATAGTATATACTTCTGCTGACTCTGTTTTACAAATTTGTGGTCATGAAGAAACTTTTGGTTTAGATGAACTTTATCGTTGTTGTGAAATAGCAAGGGAGCTTACTCTTAAAGATGAATGGAAAGTTGGAAGAGTAATAGCTAGACCATACTTAGGAGCTAAAAAAGGCGAATTTAAACGTACAAGCAACAGACATGATTATGCATTAAAACCATATGGAGCAACAGCACTTAATGCATTAAAAGATAATGGATTTGATGTAATATCTGTTGGAAAAATAAGTGATATATTTGATGGAGAAGGAATTACTGAATCAAATAAATCAAAGAGTTCTGTTCATGGAATGGAACAAACATTAGAAATAATGGATAAAGACTTTAAAGGATTATGCTTTGTTAACTTAGTTGATTTCGATGCTTTATGGGGACATAGAAGAAACCCAGTAGGTTATGCAGAAGAAATAGAAAAATTTGATGTTAACTTAGGAAAAGTATTAGAAAAATTAAAAGAAGATGATTTATTAATAATAACAGCTGATCATGGAAACGATCCAACCTATACTGGTACTGATCATACACGTGAATTTGTTCCATTTATAGCTTATTCACCATCTATGAAAGAAAATGGATTAATGGATACAGTAGATAGTTTTGCTACAATTGGTGCAACTATAGCTGATAACTTTGAATTAAAGATGCCTGAAAATACAATTGGTAAATCAGTACTAGGAAAGCTAGTTTAATAATATTTTAAATTACGAATATAATATCTTAAAATTGCATTGATTTTTAGAATAATAAGATTCTTAGTTCCAGGTAGAATTAATTTTACCTGGAAATTAGAATTCAGCATAAATGTAAGCATATTAGATTTAACTAGGCTAAAATGTGAATGTTTAAACAAAGTTAATTAAATTATATACTACAAATTGAAAGATTGGTTGGTGAAAGGTATGAATAAAGAAAATTTAGTTTCTACATTAAAAGAAGTAAAAAAAGACATAATAGAAATGATTTATGCAGCAAAATCAGGACATCCAGGTGGTTCACTATCTTGCTCAGAAATAATAACATACTTATACAATGAAAAAATGAATGTTGATGTTAAGAATCCTAAAGATCCTAATAGAGACAGATTCGTATTAAGCAAGGGACATGCAGCTCCAGCTCTTTACTCTGTATTAGCTGAAAAAGGATATTTCCCAAAAGAAGAATTATACAATTTAAGAAAAACAGGAGCTCTTCTTCAAGGACATCCAGATTCTAAGCATGTACCAGGAGTAGATGTTTCAACCGGATCACTTGGTCAAGGAATATCAAATGCAGTGGGAATGGCTTTAGGTCTTAAGACTCAAAAGAACGATGCTAAGATATATGTTGTTTTAGGTGATGGAGAATTACAAGAAGGATTGGTTTGGGAAGCTTCAATGGCAGCAGCTCATTATAAATTAAATAATTTAGTTGCTATAATTGATAACAATGGCCTTCAAATAGATGGTAAAAATGAAGATGTAATGGGAGTTTCTCCTTTAGATAAGAAATTTGAAAGCTTTGGTTGGAATGTTGTTATTTGTGAAGATGGTAATGACTTTGACAAAATAAATGAAGCATTCTTAGAAGTTGAAAAGTGTAATGATAAGCCAAGCGTTATCATTGCTAAGACTGTAAAAGGTAAAGGTGTTAGCTTTATGGAAGATCAAGCAGGTTGGCATGGTCAAGCACCTAATGAAGAACAAAGAAATCAAGCAATAAGTGAGATTGAAAGATAGGAGGAATTTAAAATGGGTAAAGCAACAAGAGAATCATACGGAATGGCATTGGTTGAACTTGGACGTGAAAATGAGAAGGTAGTAGTTTTAGATGCGGATCTTTCTAAATCAACTAAAACTAATGGATTTAAAGAAGAATTTAAAGATAGATTTTTTAATGCAGGTATAGCAGAACAAAACTTAATGGGAATGGCTGCAGGTTTTGCTAATGTAGGAAACATACCTTTTGCAAGCACATTTGCTGTTTTTGCTACTGGAAGAGCTTTTGAAATAATAAGAAACTCTATTTGTTATCCAAAGGTTAACGTAAAAATAGCAGCAACTCATGCAGGAATTACAGTTGGTGAAGATGGTGGATCACATCAATCTGTTGAAGATATAGCACTTATGAATTCACTTCCTAATATGACAGTAATAGTTCCAGCAGATCATAGAGAAGCAATGGCTGCAACAAAAGCTGCTGCTGAATTTAATGGTCCTGTTTACTTAAGATTTGGAAGATGCAATACAGAAGATATATTCGATGATAATTATAAATTTGAAATCGGAAAAGGTGTTGAGGTAAGAGAAGGTAATGATGTAACTATCATAGCTACAGGAATGATGGTTCAAAAAGCTATAGAAGCATCAAAAGAATTAGAAACTCAAGGAATTAAAGCAAGAGTTATAAATATTTCTACTATTAAACCAATAGATAGAGAAATAATATTAAAAGCTGCTAAAGAAACTAAAGGAATAGTTACAGCTGAAGAACATTCTATTATAGGTGGACTTGGAGCAATGGTTTCTCAAGTTGTATCTAGTGAATGTCCTACTTTAATTAAAATGGTAGGAATTAAAGATACATTTGGAGAATCAGGAACACCAGATGAACTTATGAAAAAATATAATTTAACTAGTGAAGAAATAATTAAAGAAGTTAAATCAATATTAAAATAGATTTTACTTATATAAGACCCAAATTAAAAAACATAACAATTAATTAAATTATAATAAGCGGAGGTAAGACACAATGAGTATTCATATTAATGCACCAGAAGGCGCTATAGCAGAAAGCGTATTATTACCAGGAGATCCTTTAAGAGCTAAATTTATAGCAGAAAACTTTTTAGAAGATGTAGTTTGCTACAATGAAGTTAGAGGAATGTATGGATTTACAGGAACATATAAAGGTAAGAGAATATCAGTGCAAGGAACCGGAATGGGTATCCCATCAATGTCTATATATTCTACTGAATTAATAGAAAGCTACGGAGTTAAAAACCTTATAAGAGTTGGAACTTGTGGTGGTTACCATGAAAGAGTTAAAATAAGAGATCTTATAATTGCAATGTCAACTTCAACAGATTCAAATCTTAACTTAGTAAGATTCCAAGGTAGAACTTATGCGCCAACAGCAAGTTTTGATTTATTAAAACCTGCTTATGATATAGCAGTACAAAAAGGATTTGAACCTAAAGTAGGTAGTGTATATAGTTCAGATATATTCTATGGAGATGATAATGAAGATTGGAAGAAATGGGCTGATTTCGGTTGCTTAGGAGTTGAAATGGAAACAGCAGCATTATATACAATAGCAGCTAAACATAAAGTTAATGCATTAACTTTATTAACAGTAAGTGATCACTTTATAACAGGTGAAGTAACAAGTGCAGAAGAAAGACAAACAACATTCAAAGCAATGATGGAAGTTGCTCTTGATACAATAGTTTCTTTATAAAAAATTAAAGTTCTAAGTTTTAGATGGAGTAATATTTCATCTAAAACTTAGAATATTTATTTAAGTAAGTGCAAACGTTATATTTTATTCTTTAGGAATTTATATTATTAAGAAATTTGTGTATAATTTTTAGGATACTGTTTTTTAAAGGTATGATGAGTACACCTAAAGAATAAAAAATAATCATATGCCGCACCATTATTCCTGCACTGCGTTTGGAAAGGGTGCATGGCTAAAAAAATCGAGGGCTCTAAAGTCGCCTTAGCGATTTTGTTCTAAAGTAATCGTTAACTTTAAAAGTTGAAGGATTATGTATACTAATTATAGAATAAATAAAGTAAGAAAAGATTAGGAGGATTAATCGATGAAAATTTTTGTTGATACAGCCAATATTGAAGAAATAAAAAAAGCTAATGAGTTAGGAGTTATTTGTGGTGTTACTACAAATCCTTCACTTATAGCAAAAGAAGGAAGAGACTTTAAAGAAGTGATTAAGGAAATCACAAGCATTGTTGATGGTCCAATAAGTGGAGAAGTTATTTCAATGGAATGTGAAGGAATGGTTAAAGAAGCACGTGAAATAGCTAAAATTCACAAAAACATGGTGATAAAAATTCCTATGTGTGCAGAAGGATTAAAAGCAGTAAATATTCTTCATAAAGAAGGAATAAAAACAAATGTAACATTAATTTTTTCAGCAGTACAAGCATTACTTGCAGCAAGAGCTGGTGCAAGCTATGTAAGTCCATTCTTAGGAAGATTAGATGATATTGGAAGTACAGGTATTACATTAATAGAAGATATATCTGAAATATTTGCAGTTCATGGAATAGATACTGAAATTATATCTGCAAGTGTTAGAAATCCAATTCATGTATTAGACTGTGCTAAAGCAGGATCTGATATAGCAACAATTCCATACAATGTTATTATGCAAATGATCAAGCATCCGCTTACAGACGCAGGAATTGAAAAATTCTTAAAAGATTATGAAGGCATGAATAAATAAAGTATTTATTGGCTCTGTTTTATCTATTATTGATATATACATAAGCAAAGTCGGACTTAGTAATTGAACTTAGGAATACTAAAAATGAGTATAGTCCAATTTCAGCTTGTTTCCAATATAAAATTGAGACAAGCAGTAAATATGAATATCAAAAGAAACTAGACTCATATATAGTCGCTGAATAAGTTCGAGAAACAAAATATAAAATTTTGAATCTCACTTAACAATTCTCAAAGTACAATTACAATGCCGCTTTACATATTGCATATGTCAATATTGATTTAAGACAGAGCCAATTTTTTTATATTTAAGCTTACTTTCTATTTTACTTTCTAAATTTTTTCTTTAGTCACAATCTTAAAGAAATTCTGTCTATTCTTATATATACGCATCTGAAAATATCTATATTTATTTTATTGTTGTAGTCTGTTTTTATTAACCTTGGAATTATTGTCTCTTTTATAATAAATAACTAATAAATTTTTGAAAATATCCTAATAATATACTTAAGAATGTTATTTGTTATGGAAAGGAGAGCTACTTGTATAGAGTATAAGTAGCAGCATAATATGAAAAACATATTTAGTATTTATAAAAGAGATATAAGAAATATAATTACCAACTCATCTGCACTTATTGTAATAATGGCTTTATGTTTACTACCATCCTTATATGCTTGGTTTAATATAGCAGCATCGTGGGATCCATATTCACAAGAAGCTACAAGTAAAATTAAAATTGGTGTTGTAAATAAGGATAAAGGTGCATATATATTGGAAAATTATATAATCTTAGGCGATGAAGTTATTAATGGATTAAAAGAAAATAATTTATTAGGTTGGCAATTTGTTAGTGAAGAGGAAGCCGATGAAGCTATTAAAAAGGGGAAATATTATGCTACAATAACAATTCCAGAAGACTTTTCAAAAGATATGACTTCAATAATAACTAGTGATATTAAAAAAGGAACTATAATTTATACTGTTAATGAAAAAATAAATGCAGTTGCTCCTAAATTAACTGATAAGGGTGCTTCAGGAGTTCAAGAAAATGTTACAAAGAGTGTAATTGAAACAGTTAGTAATTCATTACTTACGGCATCAAGAGATGTGGGGATTGAATTAGAAGATCAAATACCTAAAATATCTAATGTATATAATATGTTAGAAGAAATTAGAAGTAGGTTTGGAGAAATAAATGAAGCAACTGATTTAGCTTATAATGGTGTAGTTAAAATTAAAGAGTTAGTTAAAGAAATACAGGAAGATATACCTTTAATTTATGAAACATTAAATAACGCTAAGAGCTTAAGTAGTGAGGTAGAAAGTTTTATTTCTGTATCTAAGAGTGGATTAAATGATATGTCACCAACAATTAAAGAAGATATTAGATTAGTTTCAGAAATAAGTAAAGATATTTCATCATATACAAATAGTATTATAGATGCTATAAACTCTGGAACAGAGAAAGCACCAGAAATGATTAATAATTTAATAAATAAGGTAAAGAGTTTAGAAAAAGTAAATGATTCAGTATTGAGGTTTCTAAAAGTACTAAATAATATTAGTTCTACTAAGCCCCTAAATGAAATTGTAAATAAGCTTGAAACGCTACAAGAAAATATTTATAAAATTCAAAATTCACTTCAAAGTATAAGAGATTCTTTAGATGCTGGAAATACTGTAGATTTAAGTTTATTAAACAATATAAAAACATTAGCAGATAATATTGCATCAACAAGTGAAGATATATATTTAAAGTTTGACACAGAAATACTTCCACAAATAAATAATATATTTGACAGTGCATTTAAAGTTGCTGAAAATACATTAACAATAATAGAAGAAGCTGAAAAAAGATTATCTAATGTTGAAGGCATATTAAACACTGCTTATAAAGGGGCAGACAAAGGAATAGAAGGAATAACTTTTGTTAAAGAAAAACTTCCAGAAGCAGAAAGAATAATAAATGAAATAACAGATAAAATGAAAAATGTAACAGACGAACAGAGTTTAAAAGAATTAATAGACTTATTAAAAGAAGATGTTCAAGAAAGAACGGATTTTTTAACTACTCCTGTAAATCTTGAAACAAGAGAACTGTATCCAATGGGCAACTATGGAAGTGCTATGACACCGTTTTATAGTGTATTATCTTTATGGGTTGGATTATTATTGTTGCTTTCAATTTTAACTGTTAATACTCATGGAGAATATAAATTTTGGGAAATATATTTTGGTAAGTTAATGCTATTTATGACTGTAGCACTAATTCAATCACTTATAGTAGTTATGGGAGACTTATATTTATTAAAAATATATTGTTTAAATCCTATGTTATTAGTCCTAGGAATGTTATTTACTAGTGCTGTATTTGTATCAATACTTTATTCGGCAGTTTCTGTTTTTGGAAATGTTGGAAAAGTTATAGGAATAGTATTATTAGTATTACAAATAGGTGGATCAGGAGGAACATTTCCAATAGAATTAACCCCAAAATTTTTTCAAATGATACATCCTTATTTACCATTTACATATGCTATATCTTTTGCAAGAGAAGCAATTGGTGGAGTAGTAGGAGAAGTATTAACAAAAGATATAATAATATTGTTAATTTATGGAGGTGCTTCTATTTTAATTGCAGTATTTTTAAAGAAGCCTATAAATAAACTATTAGAAAAGTTTACAAAAAAGTTTGAGGAAAGTGGAATTTCAGAATAAGTAATATAATTAAAAAATCAAGGTTTTGTTTGAAAAGAAATATATTTTAACTTTTACTTAAACAAGACTTGTTTTTTTAGTTTAATTAAAATTTAACAATTAAGATGTATTAATATAAAAATGAATGAGTTATAATCTTAATATAAAGTAAAATTATAGAAATGTTATTTGAAGTGAATAATGAAGAATATAAGTATAATAATATTGTGATCTAGTAGATCAGTATATAAAATAAAATTCCTTGGAATATTTATTTTATCCAAGGAATATTTTTAATACATTGTTTTTTATCCAAGAAGTTCTGTTGATTTTGTTTTTAAAAAATTTAAATCATTAATACTCATCTTGTCTATGGTTTTATAATATTTTATTGCCAAAGGAATACATGCTGCAATCCATGCTATTGGGCTAGCTAAACATATACCAGTATACACAATTATAGCAGGCAATGTAAATGCAACAATAACTCTTACTAATAATTTAAGCAACGCCAGCCATCATAGGAATAAATCTATCTCCAATTCTTGCATAGATAACACTTATATAAGCATTAGCACTATTTATAATATCTTCTGGGATATTTAACAGCCTTAATAGTGATTTAGAAAATAAAAGACTTAAAGTGGTTATTATTATAGTTATTATAAAACATAAAATTATTGATGTTGCAACGGAATTTCTTACACCTTCATCATCATTAGCACCAAATTTTTGAGAAACAATAACAGAAAATCCGCTGGCAAGTCCTACTATAAATCCTATTATTAAAAAGAAAATAGATCCTGTTGCTCCAACAGCAGCAAGAGACTGGATGCCTAAAAATCTACCGACTATAATAGTATCAACCATACTATAAAGTTGTTGAAAGATATTTCCGATTAATAATGGAATAGAAAAAATAGTATTAACTTAAATAAAAAATATATTATTGTACTGCAAATGAATAACTTAAATTTAAAGTTATATATTTAATTGTATATGTACATACTTAAAATAAGAGATGAAAGTAAATGAGGAGTGAAAATGTGGAAAACACTATAGAAACTAAAAAAGAAACTAAAAATTTAAAGAGTTACAAACCAAAGAAGGTTTCACTAAAAAATAAGGCGAAATTAAAAATAATTCCATTAGGTGGACTTGGAGAAATAGGAAAGAATATTACAGCATTTGAATATGGTGATGAAATAATTGTTATAGATTGTGGTTTAGCATTCCCGGATGAAGATCTTTATGGAATTGACATCATAATTCCTGATGTTACATATTTAATAAGAAATAAAAATAAGGTAAAAGCCTTTTTTATAACTCATGGTCATGAAGATCATATAGGTGGAATACCGTATGTATTACAACAAATTAATGTTCCAGTATATGCACCCAAATTAACATTAGCATTAATTGAAAGTAAACTAGAAGAACATCATATGTTAAATGATTGTAAATTAAATCTTGTTGAAATTGGTGAAACTATAAAATTAAAGAATTTTAATATCGAATTTATTAGAACCAATCATAGTATTCCTGATGCTTGTTCTATAGCATTGCATACACCAATGGGAATTATTGTACACAGTGGAGATTTTAAGGTTGACTTTACTCCAATAGATGGTCATGTAATAAATCTTCAAAGATATGCAGAACTAGGCAGAAAAGGTGTATTATTATTGATGGCAGATAGCACAAATGCATTGCATAAAGGATATACAATGTCAGAAAAGACAGTTGGAGAAACACTAGATAATCTTTTTAGTAAAGCAACCGGAAGAGTTATTGTATCTACATTTGCATCAAATGTTCATAGACTTCAACAAATCAGCGATTGTTCTATAAAAAATAAAAGAAAGATAGCTTTTAGTGGTAGAAGTATGGAGAAAATATCAGAGATTGCAATGAATTTAGGATATTTATCTATACCTAAAGAAATGATAGTATCATTAGATGAAATAAAGAATTGTCCAAATGACCAAATTACTATTGTGACAACAGGTAGTCAAGGTGAATCAATGGCAGCTCTTTCTAGAATAGCAGCGTCAACTCATAAATATATAGAAATACAAAAGGGAGATGTGGTTATAATTTCAGCATCTCCAATACCAGGAAACGAGAAAGCTGTATCAAATTTAATAAATGACTTGACTGAAAAAGGTGCTAATGTAATATATAAAACAATAGAAGACATACATGTCTCAGGTCATGCATGTGAACAAGAACTTAGAGTGATTCAAAGCTTGTTAAAACCTAAATTCTTTATTCCTGTACATGGTGAATATAAACATTTGATTACTCATGCTAAAATTGCTAAAAGTATGGGGCTTAAAGAAGAGAATATATTTATATTAGATACAGGTGATGTATTTGAATTATCAAAAAACAAGGGAAAAGTTATTGGAAAAGTGCCATCTGGAAGAGTTCTTATAGATGGTCTTGGAATTGGCGATGTGGGAAATATGGTCTTGCGAGATAGAAAAAATTTAGCTGAAGATGGAATTATAACTGTAGTAGTAGCAATAGATAGAAGAAATAAGGTAATATTATCAGGACCAGATATAGTGTCAAGAGGTTTTGTATATGTTAGAAATTCTGAAGATTTAATTAACAATGTAAGACGTATAGTTACAAAAGTTGTAGAAAAATGTTTAGACGATAATATAACACAATGGGCAGAAATTAAAAATAGAATAAGAAGAGAAGTAGATAGTTTTGTATATACTACAATGAAAAGAAAGCCTATGATATTACCAGTAATTGTAGAAATATAACTTATTCTAAAATATTAACAATATTATAAAATGTAAGGATCAAAAAAACTAGGCTATGCTTTGAAAATGTATATATTATAAAAACAACTTATAATATATACATTTACTTAAGGCATGGCTTATTTTTATGCTATTATAGTATTTTTTTACATCTAAAAATGTTAATAATCAAAAAACAAGATTAATAGTATATTTAACTAGTTTATTTCTTTTTTAATAATATGAAAAACTAAACTTATGATGAGAAATTAATTAGTAATTTATCTTAATAATTAAAGAAATAATAAGAAAAGATAACAGGTCTATCTAACAATTCCTCTAAAATATATGTAAAATGTAAAAACATAGAAAAATATAATGTTTCACAGTTAATTTAATGATTTTTTGTAAATAGAAATTAGATAAATTTAGTCAATTGTGGTAATATAACAGTAAATGATTATTTATGAATACATAACATGAATTAGCATAAAAGATGGAGAAAATTATGAATAAAGATAACTATATATTAGATACAATTGAAGATATAAAAAATATATTAGAACAAAATGAATACAGAAGAAATAGATACAGTAATGATGTTGAATGGTTAAAGCAACGTAAAAAACAAATAAAAAGTAATATAATAAGAATTGCTATTATGGGAATAACAAGCAGTGGGAAATCAACATTAGTAAATTCATTGCTAGGGGAAAAGCTATTACCAGTAGCTATTTTGCCAAGCTCAAGTATAATAATAACAGTGTCTAAAGGCGAAAAAAGACAGGCTACTATATACTTTAAAGATAAATCTCCAGAAGTTTATGATGATACTAATTTAAATATGGAAGTTATATCTAAGTATGCTGATGAAAATAGAAATTCTAATAATAAGTTTAATGTAGCTCAGATTGATATAAAATCACCTAACTTTTTATTAGATGACAATATTCAGTTAATAGATAGTCCAGGTCTAGATGCTTATAATTTAGAAATGCATGAAAAGTTAACTTTGGAGATTCTATTACCAACAATAGATATTTGTGTATTTTTAACTACTGTTAAAGCTAATAGCGACCAAATTAATTTAGAAAAAATAAAAATAGTAAATGATAAAAAGAAGCAAATAATATTAGTTCAAAATATGATAGATTCAATAGAGGAAAAGATAGGTAAATATGGCATTGTTGAAGAAAATAAATGTATCATATTAGACAAGCATAAAAAAAGAGCAGAAATATTATTAGAAAAAGCAACAAGCAATAAAAAGTTTGATATTATTCAAATTTCTTCTTTAAATGCTTTAAATGGAAGAATAAAAAATAACAATAATTTATATAATGAATCTAATCTTGAAGATTTTATAAAGTCTATATATAGGTGTGTTGAAAATATTACCCCAAAACTAAATATTCAAAGGCAAGGGAGTATTGTTGAAAGAATTGGCAATATAATTGATACTGATAAAGAAATCATAGATGGAAGCAATTTAGAAGATACAAGTTATATAAAAGAAATACTTAATGATATTGATGATCTTAATTATGATTTTAGAGTATCTAGAGATAAAATAACATCTAAAATTAATCTTATAGATAAGGTAACACTTAATACAATAGAAGAAATAAACGAGTCGGATTCAAAAGAAATAAGTAGCTATTCAGATATAGTAGAAAATATAAATAATAAGAGTAAAAAGATAGAAAATCAAATTTTAGGCATTGTAAGAGAGTGCGAAGAAAAGAAAAAGGAAATATACGAAAAACTGAATATTGATATTAGATTCTCATATTCATTACCTAGTATGGAAAGTGAAGATATATATGTTAAGCACAAATACGAAGAGAAAGTAAAACTTATAAAAAAAGATGGTTTCTTTAATGTAGGAAAGAGAATCTTATCAGATATATTTGAAACTGACTGGGGATATGAAAAGCAAGAATATGATGAAAAAGTAGTAGATAAAGAGGCTACTATACTTATGGTTAAAAAAGTATGCAATGAAAGTAGTAGAAAATATATGAGTATACTTTATGATTGGAGCGAACAGTATAGTAATTCATTAAGCCTCTTCTATAGTGAGATAAGTAAGATAGAAGAAGAGTTTAAAAAGAAGAAAGAGCAAAATATAGAACTTTATGATATAGATAATGTTATAAAGGACTTAAAGATTATAAGAAATAAGCTGAAAAATAAATATAATAATGTAGAAGAAGCAGCTTTAACATTAGATGAAGAAATAGAAAATAAAAATGAAGATAAAAATCTGAATATAGAGGAAATAGAATTAACCAATGTTTCTTACAATCTTTATAAATTAAGTAATGAAATATTTAAGAAAAGCTATTCAATGATAAGTAATTACATAGAAGAAAAAGTTTTATCTATATCTAAAAAAGAAACTCATCAAATATTTTGGACTTGGGATTTAGAGGCTGCATCTAAATTTATTTCTAGAATGTATGATTTGTATTTAAATGATGAAGAACTTGAAATTATAAAGAAACAAGGAATATACACTTTAAATAATATAACTATAATATATGAATTATCTCAAAATAAAGTAGAAACAAATAAAATACTAAATATTAACTCTTCAAAAGAATACAATATGTACTTACTTTTCAATGGAATTCAAATAGGTAGTTCAGAAAAGCAAATACTTGAAAATATTAATCTTAAAAATATAGTTTTAAAGAATAATATTATGATAAATTTAGTTATAGATTCTAGTAGAGAATTTATAAATGCTAATAATATAAAAGAAATACTTACAGCCACTTATTCGTTTAAGAAAAAAATTAAAAATAGAATAAATAATTCTAAGATTGGCTATGTATTAGTTAATTCTAAAAATCCTATTTACAATTTAGCATTAATAGAGGGGCAAGAAAATGATGGATTTTTATTAAGTCAATATAAAGATATAAAAACTAAGTTGTTTGGAAATATATTATCTCGCGGTAATGAAGAAAAACAAACATTAGAAGAAATATTGAGCTATTTTTTAAAGTAATATTATAAAAACTAAGGAGCAAAGAAATGGACAAAAAATCTTTACTAATACAATGTGATGAAGTTACAAAAAATATGATGGATGAATTGCAACAAGACATGATAGAGTCTTTATCAAGGATATCTAAAAATATAAATGATGAACTTAAAGAAAACTTAAAACCTCTTGAAAAGAAAATCAATATATTAAAAGATGAACTTGGAGAAGGTAATGAAGATATAGAAGAAAAAATAGAAGAAATAAGTGGTAATATATCAAAAATTTCAAAATGTGTAGAAGAAATTGCTGAAGAACATAATAAGCTTTTAAATGGTGGTTTAAACAGAATTGCTATAACTCTAGAAAAGTTAAAAGATCGTGTTGAAGATTCAGATAAGCAGTTAGAAGTTAAATTATCAGAGGGTGTTGGCACAATAGAAAAGAAAATAAATGATTTAAATATAGAATCGTTAGAAGATAAATTAGCTATTTTAGGAGTTAAAATGGTTAAGAATTCTGGAAATAATAAAGAAGAAATAATAAATAAGATAGAAGAAATTAATATTGATGAAGTTGGAACAAAAGTAAGCTTATTAGAAGAGGCTATTAAGATTAATATAAATAATAGCTGTGAAGCTATAGAAAAATTAGATACAGTACATGAAAAAATGTTAGAAAAATATGAAGTAATGAATCTTATAAATGATATGGAAATTAAATTAAATAAGAAAATGAGCAATATACAAGAAGAAGTTGAATGGGGAAATAGATCATTCTTTGCAAGGATTTTTGGAAAGAGGAGATAATATTTAATGAAATATGTAGATTTAATAAATGATTCTAGATTTAATTTTTTATTAGAGAAATATCTTAATAAAGATAATGCTGTAAATTATATAGATTATTTTAATCATTTTATTGACAACTTAAATGAAAAAGAAATAATAATACCTGTATTAGGTATTCAAGGTGCTGGAAAAAGTAGTTTTCTTAATTCTATTTTAATGGAAGAGAATATATTGCCAACAGATGTTGATGAAACAACTTGTGTACCTGTTGAAGTAAGATATGGAGAAGATACTGAAAAAGCTATAGTACATTTTTTAGATAAAGAATGTAAAGAAATAAAATTATGTGATTTAGAGAAATATGTTCATAATGATTATAATATGGCAAATGAGCTTAAGGTATCTAAGATAATCTTATATAATAAAAACGATGTATTAAACAATAATGTAGTACTTGTTGATCTTCCAGGTGTGGGCAGTTTAACACCTGAAAATCAAAGAACTACATTAGACTATGTAAATAAATTGGTTTCTGGAATATTTATGTTGAGGACAAACCCTCCAATTACAAGAACTGAAAGAAATTTTATAAATGCCTTATGGCCTAAATTGTCAAATACAATTTTTGTTCAAAATAAGTGGAATGATGAAAGTGATGAAGACGCACTTGATGCAAAAGAGCATAATGAATATGTTTTAAATAGTATTTGTGCGGAACATAACGAAAGCAAAGAAATTAATGTAAATGTGGTTAATGTTTATGAAGCGGTAAAAGGTAAATTTACTAGAGATAACACACTTTATGAAGACTCAGGTATATTAAATGTTATAGAAAATATAGAAAATGTATCTAAAGAATATAATATAGGTTTAGAAAAGTCTTTAAATTCAAAAATAGTAGGAGCATTAGAAAATATTAATGATAAAATAGAAGAATATAAGACATTATGTTTAAATGAAAAAAAACAAAATGATTTAAATAAAGAAGAAAAGATTAAAGAAATAAAAGCTATACTTTTAGATAATAAAAAGAATTTTAGAAGAATTAGAGCTTATGCATATGAAGAAATGGAAAAGATTATCGATTATGCTTCAAGTATTATAAAAGAAAAAATAACAAATTTAAGAGCTAATTTAAAAGCCATAATAAATAGAGGGATTGTAGATGGAGAAAGACTAAGTTTAATATATAAAGAATCATCGGATAAAGCTATAAATGATATTATGGATGAAGTATTAGATAAAACAAGTGAATTAATAAAAAACCTTAACAAAGAATTAAATGGTATAACAATAAAGGGCTTTTATGGTCAATATGAAAACATATCATTTTTTAATAAAGAAAGTGAATTTAAATTTGAAAAATCGCTACCATCATTGTTAGGGGTATCTGGCGGACTAATAGGGACACTTGGAACTGTAGGAACATTAGGAGGTCCTCTTGGAATACTTGTTGGAATGGGAATTGGAATGGCATTTTCTTTGATAGGTGATTTTGTTCGTAAGGAAATAGTAGAAAATAGAGCAAATTATACATTAAGGGATTTAGAGCCTATGGTTGAAGATTTAGAAAACTATTTAAAAGAAGAAATACTTGATGATTTAAGAGCAAAACAACAAGATATGGATGATTCAATAAAAGAGCTAAGAAAGAATTTAGAAAATAGCTTTAAAGATGATATTCAAAGTATAGAGAAACAATATGACTATGCCTATAGTGAAAATAATATATTAGAATTTGAAGATGATTTAAAAATATTAAATGAAGTCAAAGAAGATGTAGGATTAATTTAAAGCAGTTAGTATGTTTTAGAGCAGATATGTTTATATATTCATAAGTAAAGTGGGCGGAGTAATTAAACTTAGGAATACTAAAATAACTATAGTCCCTTTTTAGCTTGTTCCCAATATAAAATTGAGACAAGCAGTAAAATGGACAATACTTATTAAGTATTCTCAAAATCTAATTACAATGCCATTTTACATATTGAATATATAAACATATATTTTAAAATATAGTCAAATTATTTAAAGCAAGGGGATGAATATATGAATAATTTTGAAAGATGTATAAGTAGACAAAAGAGTATTGATTCAATTGTTAAAACTTTAGGAAATGATGATATTACTGAAAAGAATTTTTTAGTTAAAGATAAAATAATGAATCCTTCACATTATGTTGTTATGCTAGGAGAGACAAGCTCAGGAAAAAGTACATTAATAAATGGATTATTTAAAGATAAAATTTTATTAGAAAGTGTTAAGCCAACAACTGGAGTTGTTACTGAAGTTGTTATATCTGATGAAGATGAAGAAAAATTAATAGCTGTAAATAAGGATTCGAGTACACAAGTTATAGATAAAGATATCTTTGATAAGTTACTAGTAAATTATAATAAGGATTTACATAAGCTTAAATATGTTGGAAAAGCTAATAATTCTAAATATAATGGAATGAGAATTTTTGATACTCCAGGTTATGGTTCACTTGTAGAATATCATGAGGAATCATTAAAAAGCTTTATTCCACAAAGTGATTTTATTATATATGTAGTATCTTATAAAGTTGGAATTGGTGATGATGATTTTCAATTTTTAAAATATGTTGGAGAAATAATAAGTGAAGATGTAGAAGTTATTTTAGCAATTAATATGTGTCCAAAAGATATGTCAGAAGATAATAAGAGAATATTGGAAATCAAAAAAAGTGTTAATAAATGTATTAAAAAAGATGCAAAGACATTCTTTATAGAAAGTAATAAAGAAAAACATCCTGATACATCTATGCTTTGGGAATATGTATATGAAAGAGTTAATGATGATGATAAAAAAGAGGAACTTGCTAATAGTTTGAAAAATTATCAAGATTATATATTAAATGAATGTAATATAAAGATTAACTCTAAGGTTGCTAATATAGAATCTAAAAAAGAAGGTATAGAAGAACGATTAAATATACTAGGAGAATTTTTAGATAAAAAGCATGAAATATTAACTACTATAGATAGGGGATTTACAAAAATAAAAGTAAGTTCAGTTAAACTTATAGATAAATCTGCAATAGATGTAAAAAATAAAATTACTGAATATGTTCATGATGAAAGCAAATGGACTAAAAAAGAAGAGACATATACATTAATGCAAAATTATTATGTTCCAAATTTAATAAATGAAGAAACAGAAACTTTAATGAGAGATATTGAAAGTGAAATAATACTTTTAGATAAAAATATTGAAGATATATTAAAAGAAGCCATATCTAAATTAGAAGAAAAGATAAAAGTAAGTATTCCATCTTACACAGAAGTTATGGAAGGTGTATTAAAGCAACACATAGGAGATGAGATACAACAAGCAACTGGAGAAATGTTTAGAAAAGCAACTGCAAAAGAAGACAAAGATAGTATAAGCAATCCAGAAGATATAAATTTAAATAAATTAGGTAATATAGTAGATACTAAATCATATAAACATACACATGAAAATTTGAAACATTTATTAAAAGCAATAAAAGCCTCATCAATAAAGGCTATTACTAAGTATCTAACTGTTTTTACTGAATCTGTATTTTACTTATATGATTCATTGACATGGCAAAAGAAGATAAATGAGATTTCATTAAAAGCTATAGATAATTGGGCGGAAGACGTAGAAATATCTATAAGAAGATATTTAGATTCTTTACGAGAAACTAATAAAGAAGAGATAATGTCTTTATTTGATGCATTAAATGAAGAATTTAAAGAAGATGAAAAGAAGTTAGAAGATATTAGCGGAGAAGAACTAATAAGACTAAAAAAAGAAATAGAGTTCTTATTGCATAGATGCCTCTATATATCAATGAATAAGTAAATTTATGTTTGAAGAGTGTTAATATATGCATAAGCATATTGGACTAAGTAATTGAATTTAGGAATACTAAAATGAATATAGTCCCATTTTAGCTTGCTCTCAATGTAAAATTGAGACAAGCAGTAAATGTGACAATACTCATAAAGGATTCTCAAAATCCAATTACAATGCCAATTTGCTCATTGCATATATTAACACTCATTTAAAACACAACTTATTTAAAAAAACGTTAGTATATAATATTATAATTACAAAGAATTTAAATCTAATTAAATATTACTATTGACTCATACCTTAGGTAGGAGTTTATAATAAATATTGAAGTAGGAAATACTTAGTATAGGATGTTAAATTATTAATAAAAAATTACTAGAGATAAATTTGTTTAGGAATGATAAAAATAAAAAGTAGTATCATTAATTAAAAAAAGCAGATTTTAATTAAGAAATTACTCTTATACTAATAGATAGATATTTAAAAAATTTTCATATTAAGAGAGGAATGAATTTTAATGACTAAAATAAAGAATATACCTTTTTCACCACCAGATATAACTGAAGAAGAAATTGAGGCAGTTTGTGATGTTTTAAGATCAGGATGGATAACATCAGGACCTCAACTTGCTAAATTTGAAGAAGGAATACAAGAATATTGTAAGGTTAATAAGGCTTTAGCATTAAATAGTGCAACAGCTGCTATGGAATTAGTTCTTAAGGTTTTTGATATAAAAGAAGGAGATGAAGTTATAACTACTCCTTATACTTATACTGCTACTTCAAGTGTTTCTGTACATAGAGGAATTAAGCCAGTATATGTTGATGTAAAAAAAGATACATTTGAAATGGATATAGATAAAGTAGCAGAAAAGATAACTGAGAAAACAAAGGTAATTATGCCAGTTGATATTGCCGGAGTACCTTTTGATTATGATGAACTTAAAAAAGTTTTAAAAGAAAAAAATAGAGAAGATATAATAATACTTTGTGATTCAGCACATTCATTTGGAGCTAAATACAAGGGCGAAAGAGTTGGATCTCAATGTAACTTCCATTCTTTCTCATTCCATGCAGTTAAGAATTTAACTACAGCAGAAGGTGGAGCAGTTACTTTCAATGATAATAACTTTGAAAATCATGAAGATTTACAAAAATACATGAGATTTACAGCTATGCATGGTCAATCAAAAGATGCATTAACAAAGCTTAAAGCTGGAGCATGGGAATATGACATCATTAATGATGGATTAAAATGTAATATGACAGATATAAGTGCTGCAATAGGTTTAGTTCAACTTAAGAGATACGAAAAGCTATTAGAAAAGAGAAGAGCTATCTTTAAGGTATATAATAATATATTATCAAAAGAAGATTTTTCAATAATACCATTTACTAAAGATGATAATGGTACAGAAACTTCTTATCATTTATATCTTTATAGAGTTAAAGGATTTAATGAAGCCAAGAGAAATGAAGCAATAAGCAGATTAGCAGAAAAGGGAATAGCAACAAACGTTCATTATAAGCCACTTCCAATGCTAACACTTTATAAAAACCTTGGATATGATATAAAAGATTATCCAAATGCTTATGCACAATATGAAAATGAAATTTCTCTTCCTGTATACACAAAATTATCTTTAGAAGATGCAGAATATGTAGCAAGAGAAGTTGTAAAAGTTATTAAAGAATTAATATAGTAATTTAAAATTTAAATTGCAATATAAAGTTTTTAGTATAAGCTTTATATAAAAAATAATTTTGATATATTTAGTTTATGCTAAAATATTAATAACATATAAATAATTGAAAGTAGCATATTTAGTGAAAACTATTATATGCTACTTTTTATAGTTAGTACAATTTAAGATACACAATTTTTGAGATTTTATACACATTTGTTTTAGAGTTATGTTTATATATACAATAGGTAAAGTGGCATTGTAATTGAGCTTTGAGAATTCTTAATGAGTATTGTCACATTTACTGCTTGTCTCAATTTTATATTGGGAGCAAGCAAAAATGGGACTATAGTCATTTTAGTATTCCTAAGTTCAATTACTCAGTCCACTTTTCTTATGTATATATAAACATTTTAGCAAAACATGTTTATATAATTTCATTAATGAATTGGAGGGGTAATTTTGAAAATAGGGGAGTTTGCTAAAAGGTCTGGAGTCACTGTAAAAACACTTTTGCATTACGATAAAATAGGACTTCTTAAACCATCTGAAAAAACAGAAGTTGGTTACAGAATTTATTGTGAAGATGATTTTTTAAGGCTTCAACAAATAACTACTCTAAAGTTTATTGGAATATCATTAAGTGAGATAGCCCATATATTAAATGAAAGCGGAGAAAATTTAGAGAGCATGGTAAAAATCCAAAAAAGGGCTTTAGAAGAAAAGAAAAGACATATAGATTCTGTTATAGAAATATTTAATAATGCTGAAAACACTGCAAAACAAAAAGGTTTTTTAGATGTCAATAACTTAGTAAACATTATAAAAATAACAAATATGCAAAATAGTATAAAGGAGCAGTATAATAGCGATAAAAATTTGAATTTGAGAACCACTCTTCATAGTTATAATACAAATAAGATTGATTGGGATAAATGGTGTTTTCAAAAAATGAACTTGACTGAAGGTTCAAAAATATTGGAATTAGGGTGTGGAGTAGGAAAGCTATGGATAAAAAATCAGGATTTTATAGATAAAAATTCTGAAATTATTTTATCTGATTTTTCTCCCAATATGTTAAAGTGCGCTAAAAATAATTTGGAAAATTTAGATTATAAGTTCAAGTATAAAAAGATAAATGCAGAAGATATTCCTTATGATGATGAAAGTTTTGACGTTGTTATTGCAGAACATATGCTTTATTTTGTTACTGATATAGAAAAGGCATTAAGTGAAATAAAAAGAGTTTTAAAACCAAATGGTATTTTTTACGTAACCACTAATTCATGTAATTCTATGATTGAATTAAATAAATTAGCTGAAAAATTTGATCCTAATTTAGATATTAATAATAATGGTCTTTCCTCTAGATTTGATTTAGAAAACGGAGAAAAAATGCTAAAGAAATATTTTAATAATATTGAATCAGAGATATTAGAAGGAAAGATAATAGTAGATAAAGCAGAGCCCGTTGTATCATATAAAGCATCAACAATTCAAGGAAATTCAATACTTATAGGAAAAAAAAGAGAAGAATTTACAAAGTATTTAGAAAAATATATTGAAGAAAATAAAAATATAGAAATTACAACAAAGGCAGGCATATTTAAGGTTTCAAAGTGATTTGGAATTTTTTGGACCCCAGAGGTATAGTAAATTAAAGGGGGATTGTATATGGATGGAAATATTATTCTGAAAATTATTTTGGGGACTTTTATTAATTGTATAGTTTTAGTATTAATTTCTTTAGGAATATATCATATTTATGGTTTTACATTAAAAGATACTTTGTTTGTTATAAGCTTAGCTGTGCTAGTTATAGAAGTTTTCTTAAATATATCAGGAAATTCACTTGGGATATCAATTCAATCACTTGGACAAATGAATTCACAATATGTATCAAATATTGATTTAGAAGCGCAAGAACATGAAAATATAAATAATAAACCTACTTTTCATGTTAAGGACATAATAAATTTCACATTGATTATTTCTAGTTTAGTAATTTTTATTATATCATTTATGATTTTTTAAGTATAAAATATTAATTGAATTTAATAAAATTTTTTTAAAAAAGGGCAATAAAAAGCAATTTTAAATTTGTTTTTTAGTGCCTTTTTCTAATATTTATAAATAAAAAATAGATAAATTTAAAAAAAATACAAAAAATACTAAATTTTCTTAGATAGTTTAAATATAACGTTGACAATTAATAAATCATCAAAAAAATATATAAAAAATTATTCAATTTTAGAAAAAAATTTAAAAAAATTACAAAAAAATACTGGAAATTAAATATAAAATAGGGATTAAATTTAAAGTTATGGTAAAATAAACCGAAAAAGAAAATGTGATTTCATTTAAGTATGAAAAGTAGCATAAAATAATTTTTGGAGGAAATAGATTATGGATGTTATTCAACAAACGAATAGAACGATATTATTTGAGGAAATAAACCCCGAAAGATTAGATTTGATTTCAGTAATTGGAGACACTAAAGGATTAAGCAGCTTAAATGATGATAAGATAAAAGAAATTAATGAAAATTTTTTAGTAAGTAGTTTTGATGAATTTTTAGATAAATTCTCACCTGTTGTATATTCATTTTATAATGCAACAAACCAGAAGGTTATGTATACATTGAAGAAACCTGAAAATCTTCCAGATAACTTTGTAACAGAAATCCCTATAAATCAATCAAATGATTTTCTAAAAATGTTATTCACTTTAATAGATACTAAAAGTGCTCAGGGAATAGCAAATGTAGATTTTAAATTTGAAAATTTATTAGATATGATTTCACCTAAAAAAGTAATGGATGATATAAGACAATCTAGAAAAGAAATACAATATTTATATAGTAAATATGACGAACTAGATGATGAAGATCCAAGTAAGTTAGATTTAGGAGATAAATTAAATAATTTATTTGAGAATGCTGGTGAAAATTACAATAACATAATGGCAATGCTTCCATTAGCTATTGAAGATATAAAAACGAGATTACTTTTAGGACAAGATGATAGCCAAAATGGCGGAGAAGCATTAAAAATAGGTGTGTTAAGTATGGGACAAGATGGAGAACTTAAGGTTCTTGAAGCACCTAAGAGTGAAGAAAAATCATTAATTGCAATAGATGACAAAGCAAATGTAGGATTAATTGAAGCCTTTGAAGATGACTATGATGAAGTGAATGAAACAAAATCTGATTATGTAAAAAGTTTAGTTGTTAGAACTTTTTGCCCGCTTGCATCTACAATGGAAAGTGAAATAGATGTAGAACATGAAGTTGAAAATTATAATACATACCTTGAGTTCTACAAAAATTCTAAAGATGATTTTATAAAAACTGTTAAACCATTAATAGAAAAAATTGTTGGTGTAAAGATGTTCTTTGACCAATATAAAACAAAAAACAAAGGTATGAAGCCAACATTACTTGTTGCAAATAATAAGCTTGACAGATTGGTAAATTCAGCTAACTTGCCAAGACTTGAAGCATATTTAAGTACTGTAAATGATAAAAATGATTTTGATAATACAATTTGGTTTGGAATAGTTCCATCAATTGAATTAGAAGGTCAAAACAAAAGTGGAGCTAAGAGAGAAAGATTTAAGGGAAACAAAAAAGTTGAAAAAATAGAATGTAATACTATGGAAAACCTATCTTTACTTCTTAATACAGTTCAAAAATATAGAATCCAAATTTTCTTTAGCTTTGAAGCAAGAGAAGATACTACATTTAATCATGTAGCTACAGCAGGAATAGATAAATTTATGGACAGATGTGCCCCTCTTATGAGACAAACATACAGCGAATTTGCAATTCCATGTGTTCCAAACTTTACAATAATTCCAAAAGAAAAATCAGGTGTGATACTTGATAGTAAAATGCTTATGACAGATGAGGGAAGTGCAGAATTGTCAAAAGCAAAAGAAGATTTATTTAAGTTATGGATTGAAGGAGTATATATTGGAAGTTCATATATTGCAGCAGGAATAGTTGCAGCATATCAATGTCCAGAATACTTAAGAGAATATTATGGCAATGTATTTTTTGATTATCCAGGAGTAAGATTTGATATTGAATCTGGAGATAATTCGCTAAGAATTACTTCAACTTTAGCAAAAGAAATATCAGGATTTACTAATGAAATCAAAAATTTAATAAATAGAAAGAACTTTGGATTTGTATTCTCATCAGAAAATGCTAAATACCAAGGTAAAGATATAAAACAAATTACAGTTTACAAGGCAAGAAGCCTTCAAGCAACTGAAAATGATTTTGAATCAATGTATAAGACCTTAGTTACAACTTATATAGAAAGAATGCTAAGATTCTATACTAATGATTTTAAAGAAGATAATATAGTTAAATTCTTTAGTAATAATCCTAATAGCGTTAAGAGTAAATGGATGTCAAATAAAGAATTCATTAATGCAATAATACAAGATGGAGATGACATTAACTTTGTTATAAATGATAAGAGTGGAACATGTAATATTGATCTTGTATTTAATGGAAATATTAAAAATCTTGAAGTTGAAATTACTAGAAGTGAAGCTAGCTAATTCTGATAGATATTAATTAAATATCTATTTTAATTATAAATAAATTATGAAAAGGGAGATGACAAAATGGGATTTAAAGTAAAAGTTGAAGGTGCAGAAACTATTGATTTAAGCATTGAAAGTGTTGAAACAGTAGAATTTAAGACTGATACACCTGATGATTCAAATGCCCGTTCAACAGACCAAGGTACAACATTAGTTATAACAGGAAAGATATTAACTCCAGTAGGAGGGGAAGCTGCTGATAGCACTATAAAATTAGCACAATGGTCTCTTGTACCAGCAGAAAAAGCTGATTGTTACAGAAGCGTAAAAGTAGATGTTATTTCGGCATCACAAATAGTAAGACAAATGACATTACCTAATGCATTTGTTGTAGACTACGAAGAAGACTTCGGAGATGCTGAAGGTATTGGTACTTTCAAGATATGTGTAAAACAAAAGAAAGATAAAACAGCTTTTGTAAAATTTGAAGGTGGATTTGGACAAGAATAGGAGGAATTAAAAAATGGGATTTAGAGTAAAAATTGAAGGCGCAGAAACAATTGATTTAAGTATTGAAAGTGTTGAAAAAGTAAGATTTACAACAGACACTCCAAAGGATGCTAATGCACGTTCAAAAGACGTAGGAAGCACAATGACTATAAGCGGAAAAATATTAACAGCTGTAGATGGCGATCCATTTGATAGCACAAGACAAATGGGACTTTGGTCATTAGTACCAGCAGAAAAAGCTGATTGTTATAGAAAAATAACAGTAGAAGTTATTTCAGCTGATCAAATTATAAGAAAAATTACTTATCCTAATGCTTTCGTTGTAGATTACAAAGAAAACTTTGGTGACACTGAAGGTATTGGTACATTTACACTTGTAGTTAGACAAAAGAAAGATAAGCTAACTCAAGTTACAATTGAAGGCGGATATAGCGCTTAATTATACCTAAAAGTAATAAAATAGCAATATATCTAATTTTACTATAGTTGCAGAGGATTTAAATTTGACTCACTAATAATTTAAATCCTCACATGCAACTTTTTTAAAATAAATATGAGTATTTTAGTTTTTATATACCTTCAGCATCACTAACTATAGTATACTAAAATATTTCAGTATTAGTCTATAGAAATTAAATATAGTATGAAAATAAAATCTTAATTTAAGTCTATGTTTTATTAGATTGTTATATATGCATAAGTAAGGGTGTATGGAGTAATGATGACACTTTGTTTATTGCTATATCAAAATATATTTAAAACATACTCTAATTTAAATAAAAAGTGAGTGATAAAGTGAAAAATTATTATAAGATACTTGGAGTTTCAGAAAGTGCTAATAAAGATGAAATAAAAAAAGCTTTTAGAAACTTAGCTAAAAAGTATCATCCAGATAAAAACAAAGATAATAAAGATGCAATAGAAATGTTTCAACAAATTAATGAAGCATATGAAATTTTAAGTAATGAATCATCTAGAGAAGAATATGATAAAAAGTTAAATCAAAATAATTCTAATAGACAAAAAAATGAAAGCAAAAATAATAGTAAAAAATCACAAGAAAAAACCAAAGAAAACTTTAACAAAGGTGATGCTTTAAATGATTTAAATCAATATTTCGAAAGTTTTTTTGGCTTTAAAGCAAGTAGTAATGATGTTGATGGAAGCAAAATAAAAAAAGATAGTAAAAATCCTATTGATACAAGTAATATATTTAATAATTTTTTTAATGTAAAGAAATAAGGATTTATATAGAGTAAAAAGTATTAAGAAAGTAATGGAGTGGTTACTTTGAAAAATAATCAAAATAATAAGTTGATATTTAGTATTCAATTAATAAATGTTTTTATAGGCATAACAATAACATTAATATTTGGAATAACTTATATGACTATAGAATCAAGGGAACTTAAAGGTGTACTTTTAGGTTTATTAATTGTATTTGGAATTATAACATTTATAACTTTATATAGAAAAATACATAATGAAAGTTATATAGAAGAAAGCAATAGTATAAATACCATTGAGCTAGTAAATGAAGATAATGAAATCATAAAACAATGGGAAATACAAGATAAAATATCTTTTCTTATTGGAAAAAACAATAAGAAGAACCATGTATTTGTAGACTTAGACAAATCTATTTATTCAACCTTAGTTGAAGAGAATCATGCAGTATTAAATTATGCTGCTGGAACATGGTATATAGAAGATCTATCTCTAGATAGTGGAGTTTGTATACAAAAAATAGATGATGGTAAAAAGTATAGGATTGTGAAAAATACTCCTTGTAGCTTAAAAAAAGGAGATATTATATTTATTTCAAAAGTGAAATTATTACTTAGATGAATGGAGTGATTATATGTCATTAATTAGATGTCAAAATGGTCATATGTTTAGTGAAAGACGATATGGTCCAATATGTCCTTATTGTAATATAGATACAAGTAAAAAAGAAAATAAGAAAGAACTTGTACCAGATGCGGAAGAAGTAGAAACAAATCTTTTATATCAAGAAATAGAGCCAGTATGTGGATGGCTTGTTTGCATTGAAGGATGTAGAGTAGGAAAAGATTATAAAATAAAGAATGGGAAAAATTTCATCGGTAGAGCTGATGATATGGACATACAAATAATTGGGGATAATTACATAACAGCCAGAAATCATGCCGTTGTAGTATATGATCCTAAAAAGAAAAATTATGTATTACTTCCAGGAGATTCTTCAGGAATTGCTTATTTAAATAATGAACCAGTATATATGCCAACACAACTTACAAATTATGATGTTATAGAGCTTGGAAAGAGTAAATTCTTATTTGTACCATTTTGTGGTGAACATTTTGAATGGCAAGATAAAGAACAGGGGTAATTTAAATGTTATTTATGAGTAGATATGATCAAAAAGAAGTAGTGCTTATATTAATAATGTTATTACTTTTATTATGTGTGATAAAGCACATATTGTTTAAAATTATGAACAAAGAAAATATAAGTTTAGTTAAATATTCACATATAGGTCATGAAGAAATACAAGAAGATTACTTTAATATAAAGAAAAAAGATAATGCAGTTTTAGCAGTTATTGCTGATGGCTTAGGAAAAAATGAAGCGGGAAGAATTTCTAGTATTACTGCTGTAAAAACAATATCAAATATGTTTTTAAAGGAATATAGTAATGAAAAAGTGAGTTACTTTTTAAAAAAAGCCATTAATAAAGCAAATCATGAAATACTTAAAAGAGTAGAGAAGAATAAAGGTGGTACAAGCATTTTAATGGCAATTATTGATGAAGAAAATTTATATTATACTTCTTTAGGTAATTTGATGTTAACTATTTTTAGAAAAGGTGAACTTATAAAATTGAGTGAAGGTCATTGTATGAATGAAGTTGCAAAAGAAAAATATTATGAAGGAAAACTTGAAAAGATTGAAGCACTTCAAGTTTTAAATAACAAAAAGGTTTTATATTACCTTGGACAAGAAAATCTTAATAATGTAGAAATGAAAAACCATAGTATTAAATTAGAAAAAAATGATTTACTTTTGATTATGAGTAAAGGGATTTATGAAGAAATAAGATGGGTAGATTTTGAAAATATATTAAATAAAAATAAAAAGCATATAGATATAGTTTTGGATGAAATTATAGATGAAATAGAACATCATGAAAATACTCATAATGGAAGCATAATAATTATGAAAAAGAATATTTAAAAATAATCGCATTTTAATAAGTTAGGGTGAGACAAATGAGAAAGTTGAATTCAAAATTTAAGACAAGTTTTATATCAGAAGAAGGAACGCATCTTCAAAATAAAGATTATTTTGCCTTTGTAGAGCTTGATAAGTTTGGATGTTATGCAATTGCAGATGGTATTGATAATGACACAGAAAATGACACTGCTCAAATTGCAGTAACAACATTCATTAAATTATTTACACAAAATCCTACTATGAATAAATTTACACTAAAAAAGTATTTAAATAAAGTTAATGAAGAAATAGTAAAGACAAGTAAAAATGTACGACTTAAAGCATCTATGACAATAGCTATAACTAATTACAGTAAAGTTAGGTATATTGTAATAGGTAATTCAAGATTCTATTTTTTTAAGGATGGATATTTAAATGAAAAAAGTAGAGATCTATCATTAACTCAACAACTTAGTGATAAGGAAATGATAGCTTTAGATAAGGCAGCTAAGCATATAGAGAGAAATAATCTTTCATGTTACTTAGGAGAAAATAAATTAAGTTCACCATTCATATCTAAAAAAATAAAACTTAACGATGGTGATGTATTTACATTGCTTACAAAGGGAATATGGGAAAATTGTGATGAAAAAGAAATAGAAGATGCTCTAGAGGGGGCAACAGAGCCTGAAGAAGTTGCAGATAGAGTTGAAGATATGATCTTATCAAAGCAATTAAATAATTTAGAAAACTATACACTAGCTGTAACCTTTGTTGAAAAGGCATATATAAATCCAAAGAAAAAGGCTATGATAAAGAAAATTTTATTTGCAGCAATTCCAATAATCTTGGTTTTAGTTATAGCATTAGTAGTATTTAATGTAAAGCAAAATAAAAAAAGAGAAGCAATTGCATCTATGAATAATTATGTAAGTGAAGCAAATGGATACATAGAAAATGAACATATAGAAAAAGCAAATTCAAAATATGAAGAAGCATTAAAGATAGCTAACAAATATAAACTTAAAAATGACATAAAAGAAATAGATGGTGAATGTAAATATACAGAAATAATACTTGAAGGTGATAAAAAACTTGAAGAAAAGAAATTTAATGAAGCTTTAGATCAGTACTTATTAGCAATGCAAAAAGGTGAAGATGTTGATGATAAAGCAAGAAATTATATTTTGAAGAAAATAGATATAGCTAAAACATGTATAAGTGTTGCTGATCTTTTGGAACTTGCAGACAGTCAGTTAGAAGCAGGAAAAGTACCAGAAGCAGAAGCAAATTACTTAGAAGCAAAAAGACTTGCTTCAAATTATTATTTAAAAGATGAAAAACAAGAAGCTATAGATAAACTTAAAGGAATATATGAAAAGCAAGGCAAAGAAGCAGAAGCACAAAAGCAAGATGAGGAAAAGGCTAAAGCAGAAGAGGAAAAAGCAAAAGAAGAAGAAGAAAAAACTAAGGAAAAAGAAGAAAAAGCTAAAAAGGAAGATGATGATCTTCAAAGTAAAGCTATAGACCTTAGAAAAAATGGTGATACACAATATATAGCAGGAGATTACGTAGGAGCGAAGATGTATTATGCTTTGGCAAAAGAGGCATTTGAAAAAATAAATTCAAATAGTTTAGCAAATGAATTAGAAGAAAAAATAGTTCTTATGGATAAAAAAATAGAAGGGCAATCGCAAACAAAAGCTGAAGGTGATATATATCTAAATGAAGCTAACGAAAGATACGTTAAGGGTGATATAACATCTGCAAAAGTTTTATATACATTAGCAAAAGATGCATACACTCAAGTAGGTCTTACAGAAGAAATAAAATCAATAGATGAAAAATTAAAGGTATTAGATAAAGAAATAGCTAGTACAGGTGGTAAAAATGAATAAAATTTATGAAAAATTAAATGAAATAAATGATTTAAATGATAGAGTAATGCTAAAAAAAATACTGAACAGTGTCTTCACTTCATTAGAACAACATAGTGAAGATAGATTTAATGATTTAGAAGAAAGAGTTTTTGATGAAATACAATATTTAGAGGAAAAATATAATGTGTATTCAACAATAATTGATAGAAAACATTTAGATGTAACTAATGAATTTTTATTTCCAATGATAGAAGAAGATACAGAGGAAAAGATATATGATGTAAAAACAATTATAGATAATTTAAATGATAATGTATCTTCTGAAATGTTTAATGTATTTCTAAAATGCGACTACAGTATTTTTAAACAGTTCATATCTAATAATTCAGAAATAACAGGAATTATAGAAACAAATAAAAAGATTCATAAAGCTTATTTTAAAATAAAAGCAAATACTGAATATAAAGAAAAAATAAATACTTTATACAAGTGTTTTATAAATAACAACATTATGTGGAAAACAGTTAATATGCCTTATATTAATAAAATAGCACAAATATTTCTCACAGAGTGTGAAGATCAAATAGATGAAGAAGAAGAGATTATAAAGATAAACATAGACTTTGGTGATTATAGCAAATATATAAAATATGATATGGTGCCACTTTGGAACATTAAAGAGATTAAATTGAAATGTGCAGGATTTCCAGTACCTTGTATAGATAAAGTTAATTTTGAACATTATATTTCAATTGAAAAAGAAGGAACAAATCATGGTTACTTGGTTAATTTAGATGAAGAAAATATGGATTATGTAACAATAAAAAAGAATTATATAACAATAACATCAAAAATATCTGTTTCATCTCCATGGATAGTCTATAAGATTGTAAATTATAAAGAAGATAATACTAAAAAAGATAATTACGAAATTATGAGTAATTACAAGAATGTTAATTTTTCAAATAGATTTTTATTTAATAATAGATATGTTATAAAAACAAAAAATGAAATAGCAAAGCTTATAAATTCATTTGAAGTATCAAAACATTTGAGATTTAGAGATTTAAAAATAGAAGAACTTAAATTTGATGAAGACAAAGAAACCTACGCTGCTAATGATTTTATAATAGATGAAATAAGAGAAGATAACATAAAAAAATCTTTAGTTTTATACTTTGAACCAAAGAACAAAGAATATTATTTAAATAAAGATATTTTAAGTTTTTTAGTATCAGAAATACAAATTATTTATCCGGAATATAAATGTGAAGGAAGATTAATATGAATTACATTTATGACATCTTTATAAAAGCAATAGAAGAAAATACTCCAACAGAAGGAATTAAATTTAAACAAGCAGAGGTATATAGTCCATATATGGAACTCGCTATTCAAAACATTAATTCAAGCAAATTACCACAAAGTGAGTATATTGAAATAAATGCTTTGTATAGGTTTCAAGAGATATTTGAAGAATTGTTTGATATTAATTTTAAAGAAAACATAGAATTAAAAAATGTACTATTTGATATATTAATTCATTATTTATGTGAGTTAGATTTAAAACAAGGATTAAATAAAAATGAATTTTATAAGAAGTTTTTATTTAAAGACGTAATAAATAATGTATATGGAGAAGAGTTAGCTAAAGATATACTTTGTTTTAATAAAGAAGAAACAGATATATTTTTAAATAGCTTTATAACTTTATATAAAACAGGGACTTCGCTGCAACTTTTCAATAAAATTTTAGCAAAAATATTTAGAAATAGCACAGTGTATTTAAATAAAGAAAGTTCAAAAGATATATATGTTTATTTAAGTGAAGTTGAAGATAAAATTCTAAAAGGCAAAATAAATGCTATTATAAATACATTTTTACCTATAAATATGAATGTGTATTTATTTTGGGACAAACATTTTGGAATTTTAGGTTCTGATAATACCATGAAAATTGATGACATAGTAATGATTGAATAAAAAGTTATAAATATAATTTGTATGTTTTTTCTTTTTCATTGAAAAAATGAATTGAAAAGTATAGATGTTATTAACAATTTAAAAACAACCAAAAATCAGGAGGAAAAAATGGGATTATATACATACAAGTTGCATAAAAAACAAGAAGAAAATATTTCAAAAAGATATAAAGAAAAAGACTTAATTTTAATGACAACTTTTCAATTAAGAGAAATATGTAATAAAGAAAAGTTAGTGAAAAGTATAGTAAATCCTTTAGATAAAGAAGAGCTTATAAAACTTATTATGAAATATAGAGGAGAAAAAGATAGCCGGTTAATAAGTAATTATATAGAGGACGGAATAGAAAGAATTGAAAAGTTTTTAAAGAGAAGTGCTAAAAAAGAAATCCCAAGTGATATTGTAGATTACTCAGGGAAAATAGTAATTTACAAAGATTTATCACTTGAAATATATGATGAATATGAGTTGAAAACCAATAAAGAGTTAGACGAAGGTAATGTTCTTTTAGTTGATAATAATTTTAATGTTTCTACTGTACTTAATATAAAAAAGATAAAAAAGAATAATGAATATAAATACTTTTTAGTAAAAGGTAAAGATGTTTTTATTCAAGAAAATCAAAGTAAATTTTATAATCTAATATTTTTACCACAAAAAGAATCAGAGCTAATTTATGATATATATGAAAATAAAGTTGATTTTCAAAATTATAATTTAGAGTACTCATCTGTACCTATTTTACAACTTGAAATAAAAGAATTAGAAGAGACAACAATGCCAATTGCTATAGATTTTGGAACATCAAATACTACAGCAGGGATTTATATAGATAAAGAAGTATTTCAAGGATTAAATGATAATTTAATTAGAAATATAAATTTAGAAGATTATGAAGATGATAAAGTAAAATTAGTAAAACTTTTAGATACGACTAAAAAAGATTATAGCATAACTCCACTAATTCCAAGTGTAGTAGGCATTAAATATATAAATGAAAATGAAGATAATGTGAAATATATCTTTGGCTATGATGCATTATTTGCATCAAAAAAGAGATATGTTGATGACAGTTTAACAGTTTTTTATGACATAAAAAGGTGGATAAGTGATTTCGAGAAAAGTGAAAAAGTAATAGATATTCATGGAAAAACAACACTTATAAAGAGAAAAGATATCATAAAAGCGTATTTAGAGTATGTCATATCTTTAGCAAATCAAAGATTTAAATGTAAATTCAAAAATATATACATTTCATGTCCATCGAAACAAAAGTATAAATTTCACAAATTATTTGAAGAAGTATTAAGTGAATATAATGTTGAAAGCAAAAATATGATAGAGGAAAGTGTGGCTGTTCTTTATAACACAATAAGTAATTTTATAGATAGAGATAAGTATTCAAGTGGAGATGAATATAAGGCATTAATCATAGATTGTGGAGGGGGAACTACAGATCTTTCAGGTTGTAGTTTTAGTATAAGAGATAATAGAGTTTCGTACAAAATAGATATAGAGACATCATATGAAAATGGAGATACAGACTTTGGAGGTAACAATCTTACATTTAGAATTTTACAATTTATAAAAATATTAATGGCAAATGCATTGGCTAGGGATAATTATTTAGAAATTAAAAAAGCTATAGTGGATGAATTTAAAATAGATATATTTAGAAACATAGATAAATATGGAATTGATCAATTATATGAAGACTTAGATAGTGAATATGAAAGAGCTGAAGAGATAATTCCAACAAAGTTTAAATTATATGAAACTAGAAATAAAGAAGACTATTGCAAAGCTAGAAATAACTATTATTTCTTATTTAATTTAGCAGAAGAGATTAAGAAATTATTCTTTAGTAATCCAGAACTTATAAAGATAATATTAAGTCCAAATGAATTAAAGGAAAATTTAGAAATAATAGATAGTGCTCAAATTATGTATGACAAATGGAAATTATCCTATATGAATAATGGAAGATTGCAAATTATAAAAGAGGCACCAACATTAAATATTACAACTTATGAAATAAGCACATTAATAAAAGGTGATGTATATAACATAATAAAGAAATTCTTAGAAACTTTATATAAAAATGATGAACTTTATGAATATTCACTAATTAAACTTACTGGTCAATCATGTAATGTGGATATATTTAAAGATGCTTTAAAAGAATTTATACCAGGAAGAATAATTGAAATAAATAAAAGTAAAAAAGATACAAGTGAAGATTATGACTTAAAGTTAAGTTGCCTTAAGGGCGCATTGAAGTATCTTTATTCTAAAAACTTTGGATATGCTGATATACAAATTCAAAATAATATGCCAACACTTCCTTATACACTTACAGCATTTACACATAAGGGAGACGAAATCACATTAATTAAAAATAAAGCAATAAAAAGAGGTTTCGTTTCAAGATTTATGGACCGAGTTATATTAAAGCTTTATTTAAAAGATAGCAGCAATAATGTGAAGTATGAATATGATTATAAGTTTAATAATGAAGAATTAGAAAAAACTGATGCTGTTAGTATTATAGAAAAGTATCCCAATATAAGTCAGCATGAAACAGATAATATTGAAAATGATGAAATAAAGTTTTTTGTTTGGGCAGAAGAGGAACTTTGGGGATTTTATGTACTGGCTATATTGAGAAAAGATCATGAATTATATATCAGCAAAGAGAAGTTCTTTTATTTTGAAAATGATAAATGGGAGAAAAATTTCTTTGATGGAATGAACTAGTTTTAAGGGGAGTGTTGATATATGTATAAGTAAAGTGATCAAAGCCGAAATGAAAGGAATACATTTGCTCGGTTACTGAAAAGTTTATTGGGTGTATCTAACATTACAAGTTGTACCCAAAATGCTAGCTTCAAAGATAAACTTTGAACAAGCATATTTGGAACAACTTATAATGAAGAAACACTAACCAAAAACTTTTTTAATGTAACACTACACAAAATATACCTTTCATTTCTAATTTAACAATTAACTTAGATATGTCAACGTATATTAAAACAGATATACACGTTGCTATAAAGAAACATTGAAAGAAGGTGGTTTGGTGTTTGAAAATAGGTATCCATTATTTGAAAGTGGTAGACTTTTGAAAATAGATATGCTTAATGAGCTTAGGGATTATCCAAGAACATTTATTGACATAATGTTTAAAGAGTATTGTGATGGAATAATCTCTGGATGTTCAATAGATGTAGTAGATGATTTCTTGATAATAAGAAAAGGGATAATTAAGTATGATGAAATCATTTATATTTTGAAAGAAGATACAAAAATAAAATATGAATGTAATAATAAACTCACTATATTAAAGCTGAGATTTATGGAGCAGGTAATAGATAAAGATTTTATAGAAAATTGCACAGAAATTTATTTGGATGATGAACTTCAATTAAAGGAAAACGAGATGGAAATATGTAGATTTCAGCTTAGAGAAGGAGCACATTTAAGAGTAAATTATACTGGTTTTGAAGATTTGTCAACGGAGTATGACACTGTAAACTTAATTAATTCTTCTTATGCAACTAAAAACGAAGTAGGTTTATCACCAATTATTTTAAGGATGTTTGGAAAAGAATTAATAAAGTGCAATATTAATGAAGCATGGGACATAACTTTTGCGACTATGTGCATTCAAAATAAAGATGCAATTGAGAAAGATATAATAATAAGCTACCTATCATATAAGCTAAATATTCAAGAAAAGGATTATTCAAATGAGGAATTGTATTTATATCTTTTAGAGGTATTAAAAAAACAAAGAGAAGATTCAGGAACAATTAATAATAAAAGGGGAAGATTTAAAAAGATATTGATAGATTAAGAGGGAGTGATTAAATTATGGCAGAAGAATTTATATCATATGAAAACTTAAGAATATATCCTTATGAATTTCAACATATAAAAGACCTAAAAATAGAAAATGAAATAAATAATCATGGGATTTTAAAAGTTACAGGTATAATAGATGATTCATTAAAAGATGATTATGTATTATCTACAGATGAAGACACGCCTATTAAAGTATATTATCAAAAAGGTGATGAAAGTATTTCATTATTTAATGGTATAGTTACAAAAATTAGAGTTAATGTTATACAAGAAGTTTATGTAATGTCTATAGAAGCTAAAAGCTTTACTTATATGTTAGATATGTATAAGAAAAAACGAGATTTTCAAAATATTAATATGACTACACATGAATTAATTAGTGAAGTTATGAGTTCATATAAAGGTGCAGTTTATGACACAAACATTCCTAATGAACCAATTGGAAAATTTGTACTTCAGTACAATGAAACTGATTATGAATTTTTAAAACGAATAGTATCTAGATATCACCAAAGTATTATAAGCGACATAAAAAATGATGGTATTCATTTATATTTAGGAATTCCAGATATATCTATAGAACCAAAGAAGAAAATATTTAATTATACAATTTCTAAAAATATAAAAGAATATAATGATGTGAAAAATAATGATATGCCAGAAATATTAGAGACAGATTTTATTATGTATACTATTAAAACTTTAGAAGTATTTAATACAGGAGAATATTTTGATTTTAAAGGGCATGATTTATACATTAAAAAATCTATTTATGAAATTGATGAAGGAAATTTAAAAAATATATATGAATTATCGCCAAAGGGTGGAATTAGATCGAGACGTTTATATAACATGAATGTTATAGGAATATCAATTAATGGTAGTATCTTAGAAGTTCAAAGAGACAGAGTTAAAGTAAAATTAGAAATTAGTGAAGAAATAGATGCATCAACAGCTTATTGGTTTCCATATGCTACAGTTGCTTCTTCACCAGATGGTGGAGGATGGTATTGTATGCCAGAAGTTGGTGAGAGAATAAGATTAAATTGTCCAACTAAGGATGAAAGTAAGGCATTTGTTGTAAACTCTATAGGAACTAATAAAGGAAAAACAGGAGCAGAAGCTGAAAATGATAGAATGTCTAATCCGGATATTAAATCATTAAAAGCAGATTCAGGACAAGAAGTTAAGTTTACCCCTAATGGTGTTAATATTACGTCCTCTGGTGGACAAGCTTCTGTAAATCTTAATAATGATGGAACGGTAGAAATAACAGGTCAACAAAATGTAAATATATCATGTGCACAATCATTATCTTTAAGAGCAGAAGAAGAAATGACAATCTGTGCCAAAAAAAGTATAGATATACAATGTGAATCAGGAAGTAGCTTAGTTATGTCTGAGGGTGATGAAATATTAGCAACAGGAACAAGAGTTGCTAATAATGGATAATGTTTAAATTGAAGAAAGAGAGGAATTTATGAGTAATATAGATGAAAAAATAGCTAAATTAAAGTTACAACAAAGAATTGACAAAGAGGAAGAGGAAAGATTAAAAAATGAACCTATAGTTAATGAAAAGGAAATAACATTAGAAGAAGTTTGTGAAGGAATAAAAAATGGTGAAGTTATAATTAATGATAAAAAAATTATATTTACTAAAAAAGTTTTTTATGATGGGAAGTTTGAATTACCTGTTCCAGAATCCTTTTTTGAAGTGAAAGTTAATACAGATAAAAATTTAGTATTAGTTAATAATTTACAAGGTATAAGTTTTAATGGAAATTATATAAATCAATGTACTAAAAAACAAAACTTTAACACAATAAAATCTGCAATCCAAAAAAATTTTAAAGAAACGAAAATTTATATGGAATGGATAGAAGAAGGTAAGTTTAAACTAGGAGATTCAACAGTATTTTTTGCAACATATAAAACACCTACTGCTAAAGGACAACTATATAATCTTGTTTTTTTAAGAGATTATAAAGGTACAGTGTCAATTGGTAATTATAATTGCTTTTATAAAGATATAAAAGAATGGGAACTTTTAATTAAAGCAAGTGTTAAACTTATGAGATTTATATAAAATAATTATGAAAGGAGAAATTTCATGTCCAATAACATTATAAATGCAATTAGTTATGAGGATATAAGAGTAGATGGATATTCAATTCAATCAATTCGAACTTTATGCATAAAAAATTCTATAAATAATCATTCTACTTTAAAGATGATTGGTATTATTAATAATGAAAATATTGAAGACATTAATAATACTACTAAAAACAAAGAAATAGAAATTTATTACAATACAGAAAAAAGAGAAACTTTATTTTATGGAATTGTTACTAATATAGAAGTAGAAGTTATAGATGAGGTATATACAATTAAAATAGAAGCAAAAAGTATGACATATCTTATGGATATACAAGTAAAATCACGATCATTTCAAGATACATCATTATCAGTTCAATCTCTTATGAAGCTAGTGATGGATGGGTATAAAAACTCTTCCTACTTATTAAATATTCCAAATGAAAAAATAGGTGAACTAATTGTACAATATGAAGAAACAGACTGGCAGTTTTTAAAAAGAATAGTATCAAAATACAATCAGGGGTTATTACCAGTAGCAAATTTTAATTATATTACGTTTATTGCAGGAGCTGAAAATCAATATAAAAATTTACAACTGTCAAAGATCCAATATGATATGTATAAAGATTTAGAAGAATATGATTATATGCTTCAAAATTACTTAAATGATGCTAATGAAATAGATTATTTAACATATAAAATAATGGATTATCCTATATTAAATCTAGGAGATTACATGGACTTAGATAATAAAACATTATATGTATATGAATGTGTTTATGAGATAAAGAATGGAATATTAGAAAATACTTATAAGCTTAGAATGCAAAGTGGATTAAGACAAAGAAAAATTTATAATACAAAGATTATAGGAAGTTCAATTCAAGGAAAGATAATAGCAGTTAAGAATGATGTAGTACAAATTCACTTAGAAATCGATGATTGTAAAAGCAATGATGTATATTGGTTTGACTTTTCTACAATGTCAGCTTCAAGTGATGGAAGTGGATGGTACTGTATGCCAGAGGTTGGTGATAGTATTAGAGTGTATTTTCCAACTAAAGATGAAGATGAAGCATTTGCAGTAAGTTCTGTTAGTAATTATGAACAAGGGGCAGATGAAGCAGAAGATAGAATGGGTAATCCAGATAACAAGTATTTAAGAACAGCAAATAATAAGGAAGTTAAGCTTACTCCAGATGGAGTATTTATTTCATGTGATGGTGGACAAGCAGATTTAGCATTAAAAAGTGATGGAACATTAAATATAGTAAGCCAAAACAATATAAACATAACTGCTAAAAATAATATGAAAATAGAGGCGGAAAAGAGTTTTAAAATGACATCAGGTCAAGGAATATATATTTCTTGTGACAAAAATGGAGGAATAGACTTTGATGAAGGAGGTCAAATAAAGGAGAAAGGTATTCAAGTTAAAAACAATTAGAATGAAAGGAGGAGAATTGTGAATAGAGAAGAAGCATTAAAGGATTTTAATGAAAAAGTTGTTAATAAAATTATTAATGAATATAAATTAAGATTTGAAGAAAATTTAAAGCAATATAAAGACATACTGTGCGAGATTTTGATAGATAGCATAGTAAATTTAAATAAAAAAGTATGTAATGTTAGAGATTACAATAAAAATTACTTATTAAATGTTTTACAATATGAACTTCTAAGAACTAATGTTTTAGATGACAGCTATATAATATGGCTCCATGGATATAACAGAAGTTGGTATCTTGATGAGGATTCAGTATATGAAGAAATTAATCTAAAGTTTTTATTTGAACCTTTTATAGAATTAAAACAAGTTCTTATAAAGAAAAAGAAAGTCTACCTTGGAAAAGTAAATAATTACGATATTCAAAATATAGTTTTTAACATAGTAAAAGAATGTTATTACAGTATAGAAAATATAGCAAGAGAATATATGTATGATTTAGATGATAATGAAAAGATAAAAAACGTATTCCTCGATGAATATTATCTAATTAAATGGAGTGAATATAGAGAAGAAAGTAAAACTATATTTGCTATGGATTATAGAAAAAAGGAAACTAAAGATTTAATAGGATTTACTAAAAATCCATACATTTATCCGATTTTTACAAAAAGTACTTTAAATGAATGTGAGTTAAAGAATCAGGACCTTTTATATGCAAATTTTAAAGAAAGTAAATTAACAGAAATTAATATTATAGAGTGTAGTGTACCTAGAGGTAAATTTAATAATACTGAATTTGTAAAGTGTAATATTAAGAATTCAATAATGACAGGGAGCATTTTTAAAAACACTAGTCTAAATACAATTAATTTTATCAATAGTGATTTAAGAGCATGTAACTTTAACTATTCTGATTGCATTGAGGTTACATTTAATAATTGTAACCTTGAAGATGTTTCATTTTATAAGTCTTCATTATATAGGATAAATTTCATTAATTGTAATTTAAAAAGTGTTAATTTTATTGATGCTAAATTTCATAAGGTAAGCTTTGAAGGAAGTGATTTAAAAGAAGCATTATTTAATGAAGAAGTTATACCATTTATTCATATAACACCAGAACAACTTCAAGATATAAATATATGGGGTGAGTTAAAATAATGAATTACTTTATTTTAAAACAAGATAGAGATTTAGAAAATGCTATTGAGATAGAAGGATTTAATAATAGTAAAAAAATGATTTTATTTAAGGAAAATGAAAGTACCTTTAAAGATTCTACTAACATTCCAATAAAATGTAACGAAAACAGTGTTTATCCTGATTTTATACAAGCTCCTGTATTACTTGTTTCTGATGAAATCCATAAAGTATTTAAAATGTATGAAAATACAATAGTATATAAATTGGCATTTTTTACGAGCTTAAAAATGAAAATTCAGAAAGTTTATAGATTAGTGCTTACAGACACTGTAGATGCTTTAAGTGACAAAACAACATATTTTAAAAATGGATGGGTAGATAAAATAATTTTAGATAAAAAGAAAATAGGAGATTACAATATTTTTCAAATAAAAGCAGGGGTAGAATATTATTTCGTAGTTTCACTTGATGTAGCAGAAAGCATATTAAAAAGGAGGTTTACAGGAATAAAATTTGAAAAAGTTGAGGTGATATAAAATGAGTGAAATAGGAGATTTTTTAGGTTCAGTAGCAAAGGATGTAATCAAAGAAACAGGAGAAATAATAAATGAAACTGTAAGTTCTGCTAAAGAGCTTGGAGCAGCAGCTGTAAATTCTGCAAAGTATTTATCAGAAGATATTGGTAATGCAGTTACAGGGAAAAATGAAGAAAGTTCCAAAGGAGAAGATTCAAAATCAGAAGAAGAAAAACCGGATCCAGCATTTATACCAGATACAGATGAATGTAATGCTAGATTAAAAGAGTTAGAAAATACGTATATACTTCATACTGCTGTTATTTTGTGCAGTAAAGCAGATCATGAAAGTTATCTAGTTGTAACTAAAGGTCATGGTGAGTTTATACAAGGGATTCCTCAATTAAATGTAGGAGATTGCGTACCAAATGTAAACATAAGAAATTTTGGAATATGTAGAAGTCCTAAAAATCCTGATGTACAGGAAGCAGCAAAGGAAATATTAGATAAAGTAAAAAAAGAAAATGAAGGTGGATTTATAAATAAAGTTAAAAATTTCTTTTTTAAATCTTCAGGTGATGTATGTGATAGCGAAGAAAGTTTAGCGGCTAATTGTGCAGGAAAATGTGATCCACAAATATTTGTAGATGAATGGCCAGATGGAAAAGAGGATGTTTTAATTGATGGCAAACCAGCACTTCTTGGAAAATGCAAATTAAGTTGTGGTTATGATGGTGAAATAACTATATTTACAAGTGGACAGAGAGATTAATTAAATTAGGAGGGAGTGGACGAGATAGATGTTACTTATATACAAGGAATTTAATATAGATATCCCATATGAAGCTATAAGAGTTGAAGATATGAAAATAACAATGTCTTTAAATGACCATGGACAGTTGTATATTAAATTATTAATAGCTGAAGGAAAAGTAGCAGAATATACAAATAAAGATTTAAGTAATGAAAAGATAGCAGTATCAAATAAAAATGAAAGTGATAATTCTAAATTATTTATAGGTAAAATAAGAAATGTTCATATGGTATATGAAAATGATGTTTTAATCATGGAACTTAATTGTATTTCATTTACCAAACAGTTTGATATAAAGAAAAATAGCAGAACTTTTTGTAATTTGGATATGACTTATAATGAAGTAATAGGTAAAGTATTAGAATCTTATGATAAGAAAAATTATGTATACAATTTAGAAAACAATGATAAAATAGGAGAATTTATTCTTCAATATGAAGAAACTGATTGGGAATTCCTAAAAAGAATAGCAAGTCATTTTAATGCCTTATTAGTTCCAGAAGTAACAGAAGAGTATGGAAGATTTTATTTTGGATTACTTGAATTAGATAAGAAAAAGGAAATAATATTAGAAGATTATGAAGTTTTAAAAGATATAGATAGTTATAATAAACGAGAATATTTAGGTTTAGAAGATAATTTTATACAAGAATATACGAAATGGACAGTAGTATGTAATGAAAATTTATTATTAGGTGAAAAAGTTATATTCAATAACATTTCTTGTATAGTATCTAAAATAGATATAGAAATTTATAAAGAAGAAGTAAGAAAAATATATACATTATGTATCAAAAGAGGATTAAGAAGTATTTATAAAACTAACAAGAAAATATTTGGAATGGGTCTTCCTGCAACTGTAAAAGATGTACAAGGAAATACCATGAGTGTTCATTTTCATATAGATGAAAAAAATGAATCATATTCAAATGAAAAGTATTTTACCTATGCAATTGAAAGTAGCAGTTGGTATTGTATGCCTGAAAAAGAGAGTATAGTTCATATATATTTTCCAACGAATGATGAAAGTGAAGCTATAGCAGTTCATGCAGTGAGAAATACAGATGCTAATGGACAATATGCAAGTAAAACACAAAATCCTGATATAAAATCATTTTCACATACGGCAGGAAGTGGGATGGCTCTTTCTCCAAGTAGTATAAATTTTGCAGCAGATAATAGTAATTCAGTTGCAGTAAATATGTCACAGTCAGGTGATATATCAATATGTGGACAAAATGTTAATATTATAGCTAGTGAAGATATACAGCTGGGAATGCGCGATGGTGCTGGAGGAGAAGAAGCTTTAAAACCACAAGTAATTCAATTATCCGCTGGTAAAAAAATTGGTATTAGTAAAGGTAATACATGTGGAATAGAAATTGTAGATGAAACTTTTCTACAAGGACCATTAATAAAATATGAAGGAACCATTAAAGATGCTATAGAATTACCAGAAGCAATAGCAAATAGAAATAAAGATGATGAAGAGAGAATTAATGCTATTAATGCACAAGCAGAAAATGTAGAAAGACAAAAAGTACAAGAAGCTAAAAATAAGGCGGGTTTTGGAGTATTTGCTTGTGTAGTGGGAGCAGTAGCAATAGTTGCTGCAGGAGCTGCAATAGTTGCTACTGGTGGAGTTGGTACAGTAGCTGCAGTTGCATTAGTTTCAGGGACATTTTCAGCTATATCAGGAGCAGCTATGGCTAAAGAAGGTGTTCAAGACTATGCCAAGGCTTTAGATAGCGGAGATTTTTCACAGTCCTCTAACTTTGTGAGAGACACAGTGTTTGGAGGAAATGATACATTATATAATCTAGTAACATATGGTGCAGTATTAGTTTCAGGAGTTTGTATTACAATTCTATCAGCTGGAACTACAGCTGAATTTGAAGGTGCAATGACAAAAGAAGCAATGCAAGCAGCAACAAAAAAAGTAATTAAAGAAGCAATTAAACCAGCAATAAAGAAAGCTGCTATGGATGCTATAGGGGACATTGGTCTTAATGCCATGATGGATTATGGACAAGATGGTAGAATTGATATGAGTCCAATTGATTATATAAAATCGGCGTGTACAGTATGTGGTTCAAGTGGTATTAACAATGGTGTTATTAATAAATTAAAAAAGATGGAAAAGGCAGGCGTTAAGTGTAAAACAATAGGAAAACTTAGAGTGCTTGGAGATACAGCTATAAGTTCATTAACAGACTATGCAACAACTGGAGAATCAGATATTAGTAAAAATTTATTAAGATCTTATGTTAGTAATAAGCTTTGTTTTTCAGATCCAGTAGATGGAGCAACAGGAAGTTTATATATACCAGCAACAGATGTAGTACTTCCAGATATTAATGATGAATTTAAGATAGAAAGAAAATACGAATCTGTAAATCCTAGAGTAGGAGTCTTAGGAAAATGCTGGACAACAAATTTTGAGACTACAATGGAAATAAAAGGCGATTCTGCCTATGTACTATGCACAGATGGTCATATTGAAACATTTAATAAAATTAATGATGAATGGGTAAATGACAAAGGCGCAGCAGAAATATACACATTAAAAGCAGAAAAAAATCACTGGATATTTAAGTCATATATAGATAAAAAAATATACACATATGATTCGTCAGGAAAAATATTAAAAGTAACAGATAAAGTTGGAAATGAATTAACTTTTACTTATATTGAAAATCATATTGAAACATTAACAACATTTTCAAATTACAGATTATTCTTTACGTATAAGGATAATAAGGTAATTCAAATAAAAGATGAATTGGGTAGAGCTGTTCAATATAGATATAATGGAGATTACTTAACAGAAGTAATTCATGTTGATCAGGGAATAACAAGATATACTTATAACGATGAAGGATTTATAGACAGTATAACAGATCAGAATGGACAAACTTATACAAAAAATTTCTTTGATAAAAGAGGAAGAGTAATAAGACAAGATTTCCCTAATAATGATAGTTGTATAATAACTTATGATGATATTAATAAAGAAGTTAGTTTTTATTATGAACAAAGTAAAAGAACTGAAAAAACAAGATTTAATAAAGATGGATTGATAACTCATTTATTTTATGAAGATGGAACAACAGAAGAATTTAAGTATGATGAACATGAAAATAAAAATTATATAAAAGATAGAAATGGATTTGAAACTTTCAAAGTATTTAATGAATATGGAAGTTTACTAAAAGAAACATTATCAAATGGTTTAGTTAAAGAATATATTTATGATGAAGAACAAAATTTATTAAAAGAAAGAGATAATTTAGGAAAAGAAATACTATTTACTTATGATAGTAAAGGAAATTTATTAGAGAAGAAAACAAAGATTTCAGTTGGAGAATATAAAACTGAAAGTTACACATATGATTCTTATGGAAGAATAACAGCTAAGGTTGATGGAAATGGAAATATTTCAAACTATGAATATGATAGTGGTAGTTTTATAGAAGGTAAAAAAGGAAAAGACCCTGTAAGAGTAATTACTAACAGTGGTTATGATTATGAATATGAATATGATGAAGTAGGAAGAAATACATCAATATCAACAGATTATGGAACTATTGAATTTGGATATAATAATCTTGACTATGTTTCAAAAATAAAAGATGGAAATGGAAATGTAACATTAAAATATTATGATAAGATGGGTAATCTTATAAGTATTTATACTCCTAATGCATGTTTAAATAATAAGCAAAATGGACAAGGTTATTACTATAAATATGACCATATGGATAGACTTATATCAATAAAGAATCCACTTGGAATTATAGATAAAAGTATACGAGATAGTGAAGGAAACATAATAAAAGAAATAAATCCTAATTATTACGATGATAAAACTGAGAATGGATTAGGAATAGAGCATGTTTATGATAAAGATAATAGAAAGATAAAAACTATTTACCCAGATGGTGGAATTGAAAGATTTTATTATGATGCAAATGGAAATGTCATAAGGCATATAAGCCCAGAATACTACAATAAAGAA